>NZ_RZTI01000167.1:0-11221 GCF_003997275.1 Mesorhizobium sp. M6A.T.Ce.TU.002.03.1.1 | reverse complement strand
GGCTGCCTAAACCGACAAAGGCCCCGCAAGGGCCGCCGAAAACCGCTCTGCCGGCCTTCAAAAAGGCCCTCACTGACCACCGAACTCCACTTCGCTCCCCGTGCAAAGCCCTCACAAGGGGAGAAGGGAAGGGCCTGACCTGGCCATATCACGTCCGTACCTTGACTCCGCGCCCGATTTCCTGTCTACACGCCGCGAATTCCGCGACGAGTATCCCTCCGAGCAAGCCGACCGGGACGCCGAAACCTCGTTGAGGTGACGTGCTGTAAATCGATCCTGGAGGCCAACATCCGGCAGCGCTGTGCGCCCCCGGGTGCTTTTTGGCTTTGGACTTTTGCTCGGACTGTTTGGACACTGGGCGCGAACGCATTACCTCTCGGGCATCATCCGGGTGCCAGGGAAAAGGAAAAAGAATGTTTGAATCGCTACAGGAGCGTCTTGGCTCGATCCTGAACGGCCTCACCGGCCGCGGTGCCCTGTCCGAGGCCGATGTCTCGGCGGCGCTGCGCGAGGTGCGCCGTGCGCTGCTCGAGGCAGACGTGGCGCTGGAAGTGGTGCGTTCCTTCACCGACAAGGTGCGCGAGAAGGCCGTCGGCGCTGCTGTGGTGAAGTCGATCAAGCCGGGCCAGATGGTCGTCAAGATCGTCCATGACGAGCTGGTCGAGATGCTGGGCGCCGAGGGCGTCGCCATCGACCTCAACGCACCGGCTCCGGTCGTCATCATGATGGTTGGCCTGCAGGGCTCCGGCAAGACGACGACATCGGCCAAGATCGCCAAGCGCCTCAACGAGCGTCAGAACAAGAAGGTCCTGATGGCCTCGCTCGACACGCGGCGTCCCGCCGCGCAGGAGCAGCTCCGTCAGCTCGGCGAGCAGGTCAAGGTCGCCACGCTGCCGATCGTCGAGGGCCAGACGCCGGTCGACATCGCCCGCCGCGCCGTGCAGGCGGCAAAGCTCGGCGGCCATGACATCGTGATCCTCGACACCGCCGGCCGCACCCATATCGATGAGCCGCTGATGGTCGAGATGGCCGACATCAAGAAGGTGTCGTCGCCGCACGAGATCCTGTTGGTCGCCGATTCGCTGACCGGCCAGGACGCCGTCAATCTGGCGAAAAGCTTCGATGAGCGCGTCGGCATCACCGGCCTGGTGCTGACCCGCATGGATGGTGATGGCCGTGGTGGTGCGGCACTTTCCATGCGCGCCGTCACCGGCAAGCCGATCAAGCTGATCGGCACCGGCGAGAAAATGGACGGGTTGGAGGAATTCCATCCCAAGCGCATCGCCGACCGCATCCTCGGCATGGGCGACATCATCAGCCTCGTCGAAAAGGCTGCCGAAAACATCGACGCCGAACAGGCGGCGGCGATGGCCAAGAAGATGCAGTCGGGCAAGTTCGACCTGAACGACCTTGCCGGCCAGCTTCAGCAGATGTCGAAGATGGGCGGCATGGGCGGCATCATGGGCATGATGCCGGGCATGGGCAAGATGAAGGACCAGATGACCGCCGCCGGTCTCGACGACAAGATGTTCGGCCGCCAGCTCGCCATCATCTCGTCGATGACCAAGGCCGAGCGCGCCAACCCCGACATTCTGAAGCACTCGCGCAAGAAGCGCATCGCCGCCGGCTCCGGCACCGATGCGGCCGAAATCAACAAGCTCCTGAAGATGCACCGCGGCATGGCCGACATGATGAAGGCGATGGGCGGCAAGGGCAAAGGCGGTGGCCTGATGCGCGGCATGATGGGCGGCCTTGCGCAGAAGATGGGCCTCGGCGGCATGATGCCAGGGGGTATGGGCGGCCCGGGCGGCATGATGGGCGGCGGCATGCCGGACCTGTCCAAGATGGACCCCAAGCAGCTCGAAGCCTTGCAGAAGCAGGCGCAGGCAGCCGGTCTCGGCGGCATGAAGGGTCTTCCCGGCGGCCTTCCCAGTGGTGGTGGCGGCCTGCCCGGGCTGCCCGGCGGCATGAAGCTTCCTGGTTTGGGCGGTGGCGGGCTGCCCGGACTCGGCAAGAAGAAGTGAGGGCGCCATGAACGAAGAAAAGGACATGGCCGACGCACGTGCGGCGCTGGTCGACTACCGCGCCTCGATCGACAACATCGACGCGGCGCTCATCCACATGCTGGCCGAGCGTTTCCGCTGCACCAAGGCGGTCGGCGTGCTGAAGGCGTCGCACGGCCTGCCGCCGGCCGATCCGGCGCGGGAGCAGCAGCAGATCGCCCGCCTTCGCCAACTGGCGAAGGACGCCCATCTCGACCCGGATTTCGCGGAGAAGTTCCTGAACTTCGTCGTCCGCGAAGTGATCCGGCATCACGAGCAGATCGCCGCATCAAACGGCGTTACGAAAACCGGCTGACAACAATCATAAACCCCGATCAACGAAAATAAGAGTTTTAGGAGAAAAGAAATGCCACTGAAAATCCGACTGGCCCGTGCGGGCTCGAAGAAGCGTCCCTATTACCACGTCGTCGTCGCCGACGCCCGTTCGCCGCGCGACGGCCGTTTCATCGAGTCGCTCGGCTCGTGGAACCCGCTGCTCCCCAAGGACGGCGAGCGCGTCAAGGTCGACGCCGACCGCGTCAAGCATTGGCTTGAGCACGGCGCCCAGCCGACTGACCGCGTGCTGCGCTTCCTCGACGAGGCCGGCATTGCCAAGCGAGAGGCCCGCTCCAACCCGAAGAAGGCCGAGCCCGGCAAGAAGGCGCAGGAACGCGCCGCACTTCTGAAGAAGGCGCAGGAAGACGCAGCCGCCGCTGCGGCAGCCGCGCCGGCCGAGGCGGAAGCCGCGACCGCCGAATAATTCTTTCTATCCCCTAGGAAACGGCGGGCGCTTTTGTCCGCCGTTTTGCTGTTTCGTCCGACTTATGACGTGGCCCGATCAATAGCCTTCCGGGCAGCGGGCGATGTAGACACGCCCATTGCGACCGCGATAGCGGCACTGGCCGCTTTCCGTGGCACGACCGATCAGTGCGCCGGCGACGGCGCCGACAGCACCACCGACCAGCGCACCTCCAACTGCGTCATCGGCCACTGCAGCACCGACCGCAGCGCCGCCCAGGCCACCGACCGCAGCGCCCTGTTCTGTCCGGGAGCAGGCTGCGAGCGAGGTTGCCAATACCATCAGGACTACCAGTTTCTTCATTGTCGTTCCTCCCAAAACGGGGGTTTTCCGTCCTCACCGCCACATCTCCTAACTCGCAACCGGGCGATTTGATCCAAAGGCAACGAAGAAGGGCAGCGGCTGAAAGCGCCCTCTCTGGTGGCGCGACCGCCATAGAACGGCTTTCGAGACCGCCGCTTAACGCGTGAAAGGGATCAGCGCGCGCACCCTGGGATCGCGCAGGAAAAGGCCGCCCCACAGGATGACGCCGAGATAGACGCCGAACAGTGTGTGCGAGAATAGCGGGCTGCCGATACGTATATGGGTCGCGATCGCGCCGCCGAGATAGGCGGTGAGCAGGATGGCGCCGAGCACCGCGGTGCGCGGCACCGCATAGAGCGCGGCCGAGACCAGCCCGATCACGCCGAGCATGCGCGAGACGTTGGGATCGGCCGGCCAGCCGAGCTCAACCATGGTCTGGGTGACGATATCGAGCGGCGGCAGCTTGATGACGCCGTCGAAGATCATGAACAGCACGATGAGGGCGCTGAGCCCGCGGCCGGTCCACAGCGCGCGGCGTGACGGATGCTGTTGGAGAAATGGTCATTGATGTTCCCTTCGGCTGTTTTGAGCACTGATCCTCTTAGCCAGGACCCGAACCAAGGACGCGGCGCGCGACGGCGATCCGACACGCCTACGATTTTTTGGATGCACGGTGCTGCGATGGGCGCGGGAACAAACCCTAGGAGAAATAGAACTTTTCGGCAGGGATCATTTTCGGTGGCGCCTCGCCGAGCGCCTCGAACACCGAAATTTCACAGACGCGGCACAGGCCGTCGAGGGCGAGATCGTTGGCCTCGGTGCCGAACGGATCCTCGAGCTCTTCCGAAAGCGCGTCGAGGCCGAAGAAGGTGTAGGCGATCAGCGCCGTGAACAGCGGCGTCGCCCAGCCGGCCGTCGAAGCGAGCCCAAACGGCAGCAGCAGGCAGAAGATATAGGCGGTGCGCTGCAGGAGCAGCGTGTAGGCAAACGGAAGCGGTGTTCCCATGATGCGCTCGCAGCCGGCCTGCGCTGCGGCGATTTCAGCCAGGCGCTCGTCGAGGATGCGATAGCCCATGACGTCGATCGCCCCGGACTTGTACAGCGCGGCGGCTCGCTCGCCCATCCGCCGCACCATGGCGTCGGGCGGGTTGGCCGCCCTGGCGGCGCTTTCGGCTTCGTCGCCGATGAACGCGCGTGCATCCGACGTGGCGTCCACCCGCCTGAGCAGGCCGCGCAGGAAGTGGCAGAAGGCGATCGCCTCCATCAAGAAGCCACGCAGTTCCGCCCGGTTTTCGATCAGCCCGGTGCTGGCACGTGCCAGATTGCGGATGTCGAAGACAAGCTGGCCCCACAGCTTGCGCGCCTCCCACCAGCGGTCATAGGCGGCATTGTTGCGGAAGCCGAGATAGATCGACAGCGCCACACCGAGCAAGGCGAACGGCGCAGGGCCGGCATTGCCGAAATCGAGCTTCAGCGCCCTGACCGCCAGCACCACCAGCGCGCCATAGACGCCGAAGCCGAAGATTTGCGGCAGGATGCGCGGCACCACCGAGCCGCGCATGATGAAGAACAGATGCAAGAATCCCGGCCGCGGGCGAACGATCATCGAAACCCCTTTCACGGACCGACAATGGTCCTGATCGGTTACATTGTGCGATGCAGTACACGAACAAGCCCGGCCGCCAGCGACATGGCGATGTCGTCTTGCCGGTTTGGGGCAAAGTAAATTATCGAAAATCCGCAAGACATTCGGGAGCAAATCGATGGCCGGCGAGACCGATCTGAAAAAACTGCTGGCGACGATGGCGCCGGAATTGCGACCCGGCATCCATGTCTTCGCCAAACTGCCGCCCGATGCGCCCATGCCAGACAGCCTCGAGCCGGTGATGCTGTTTCGCGAGCGCGAGGGCACGACGGTGATCGCGCTTGAAGCGAAAGCCAAGGCCGCTGGCCTGGAAACCGTCTTCCGCTGCCGGATGGTGACGCTGAACATCCATTCGTCGCTGGAGGCGGTAGGCTTCCTCGCCGCCATCACCACGCGTCTGGCCGCCGCCGAAATCGGCGTCAATCCGGTCTCGGCCTTCTATCATGACCATTTGTTCGTCCCGGTCGACCGGGCGGAGGAGGCGATAGATGTGCTGCGGAGGCTGGCGGAGGAGAATCGGGGGGTGACTACCTTTCCCCCGTGAGCTGGGAGAAGGGAGCTATCCGGCCGAAGACCGAGCCCGCGTCCGCGGGCCGCCGGCTGTCCGGCGCCCCCGCGGAGGGCCCGCCGCGGCAGCGGCGATACGGCCCGTGAGCGAAAACTAAGCCGCCTTCTTCTTCGGCTGGATCAGTCCGCGCTCGATCAGCAATTCGGCGATCTGCACCGCGTTGAGTGCGGCGCCCTTGCGCAGATTGTCGGAGACGATCCACATCGACAGGCCATTGTCGATGGTCGAATCTTCGCGAATGCGCGAGATGAAGGTGGCATCCTCGCCGGCCGAATCCAGCGGCGTGATGTAGCCGCCGTCCTCGCGCTTGTCGAGAACCTGACAGCCCGGCGCCTCGCGCAGAATCTCACGTGCCTCATCGGCGGTGATCGGCTTTTCGAACTCGATGTTGACCGCTTCCGAATGGCCGATGAACACCGGCACGCGCACGCAGGTCGCCGTCAGCTTGATCTTGGGGTCGAGCATCTTCTTGGTCTCGGCCACCATCTTCCACTCTTCCTTGGTGAAGCCGTCGTCGAGGAAAACGTCGATATGCGGGATGACGTTGAAGGCGATGCGCTTGGTGAACTTCTTGACGTCGACCTGATCGGCGACGAACACGGCCCGGGTCTGCGTGAACAGCTCGTCCATGCCTTCCTTGCCGGCGCCGGAGACCGATTGATAGGTGGCGACGACGACACGCTTGATGGTGGCGAAGTCGTGCAGCGGCTTCAGCGCCACGACCAACTGCGCCGTCGAGCAATTCGGATTGGCGATGATGTTCTTGCGCGTGAACAGCGAAATCGCGTCCGGGTTCACTTCCGGCACGATCAGCGGCACGTCCTGGTCATAGCGGAAGGCCGACGAATTATCGATGACGACGCAGCCCTGCTTGCCGATCTTCGGCGACCATTCCTTCGAGACATTGCCGCCGGCCGACATGATGCAGATGTCGGTGTCGGAAAAATCATATTGGTCGAGCGTCCTGACCTTCAGCGTGCGGTCGCCGAACGACACTTCCGTGCCCTGGCTGCGCCGCGAGGCCAGCGCCACCACTTCGCTCACCGGAAAGCCGCGCTCTTCCAGTATGTTGAGCATTTCCCGGCCCACATTGCCCGTGGCGCCGACGATTGCAACTTTGAAACTCATCGAAATCTCCTGTCCTCTCCGCTCGGTTTTTGGAGAAAACCCGCCGGCCGATGCGGGTTTCAACCCCCGGGCCGGACCCGGGAGAGGGTGGTTAGGCCAAGGGAACTCAGACCGTTTTAGCGGTCGTTTTAGCCGTAGTTTTGCTGGAACGAGGAGACGCGCCGACGCGCCCGGCCCAATGGTTTGCATTGCGGCCGGGGAGGTCGAATGCAAGAAGCGCCATCAAAAGGCCGCGCATCGAAACTATCCCGTTCGGTGCCGGCTTTTACGCGGTTTGCGTAAAGAGTCAATCGCGACGAGCGAGGCGGCAACGCAATCGCGAGGTTGAATAGCCCGCCCCTTTTTGGGCGTTTGCGCTGCCCCTCACCCTTACCCTCTCCCCGTGAAAAACGGGGAGAGGGGTCGCCGGCGTTGCGGCTAAGCCTCTTCTCCCCGTTCTTCACGGGGAGAAGATGCCGGCAGGCAGATGAGGGGCAGCGCCGACATTGACAATTGATCGCGGTTTTTTGCGCACCCTGTACAATGATGGTCGCGCGAAGTACGAACGGCCAAGATTGTTTGGCTGGCGCTGCCGGCCCCGGCATGCGCTCCGATGAGCACAGACCTTGAATTCCGAAAGAAGCATATGTCCAATTTCGAAGCTATTGTCCCCGCGCTGGCAAAGGCGCTGGAAAACCGCGGCTATGTCGAGCTGACGCCGGTGCAGAAGGCGGTTCTCGATCTCGGGCAGGCCGATGCGCTGGTTTCGGCGCAGACCGGCTCCGGCAAGACCGTCGCCTTCGGGCTGGCTCTGGCGCCGACCCTTCTGGATGGCGCCGAACGCTTTTCCCATGCCGCGGCACCGCTGGCGCTGGCTGTCGCGCCGACGCGGGAACTGGCCCTTCAGGTGACGCGCGAGCTGGAATGGCTCTACGAACTGACCGGCGCAGCGATAGCGTCCTGCGTCGGCGGCATGGACATGCGCACCGAGCGGCGCACGCTGGAACGCGGTGCCCACATCGTCGTCGGCACGCCTGGCCGACTGCGCGACCACATCACTCGGCATTCGCTCGACATGTCGGCGCTGAAGGCAGTGGTGCTCGACGAGGCCGACGAGATGCTCGATCTCGGCTTTCGCGAGGATCTCGAATTCATTCTCGACGCTGCCCCAGCCGAGCGCCGCACGCTGATGTTTTCGGCCACCGTGCCGCGCTCCATCGCCACGCTGGCCAAGGGCTACCAGCGCGATGCGGTCCGCATCTCGGCCTCCGGCGAGGAGAAGCAGCATCTCGACATCGAATACCGGGCGCTGAGCGTGGCCCAGGCCGACCGGGAAAACGCCATCATCAACGTGCTGCGCTATTACGAGGCGAAGAACGCACTGGTGTTCTGCAACACGCGCGCTGCCGTCAATCACCTGACCGCGCGCTTCAACAACCGCAACTTTTCCGTCGTGGCGCTTTCGGGCGAACTGAGCCAGAACGAGCGCAGCCACGCGCTGCAGGCGATGCGCGACGGCCGCGCAAAAGTCTGCATCGCCACCGACGTGGCGGCGCGCGGCATCGACCTGCCCAACCTCGAACTGGTGATCCACGCCGACCTGCCGACTAACCCGGAGACGCTGCTGCACCGAAGCGGACGGACGGGGCGGGCGGGACGCAAAGGCGTCAGCGCGCTGATCGTGCCCAACAGTGCCCGCAGGCGCACCGAACGCCTGCTGCAAAGTGCCGGCCTTGCGGCGACATGGGCAAGCCCGCCTTCAGCCGACGACGTCCTGCGCCGCGACGACGAGCGCATCCTCGCCGACCCGGTTTTCACCGAGCCCGTTTCGGACGACGAGCGCGGCTTCGTCAATGCGCTTCTCGACCAACGTGGCGCCGAACTGGTGGCGGCGGCCTTCGTGCGTCTCTGCCGCTCCAGCCGCTCGGCGCCCGAGGATCTTTTGGACGTCGCTCCGTTCACGCCGTCGGGTGACAAGTTTGCGCGCAGGGACGAGGCGCCAAGCCGCCGCGACGATTTCGGCGAGAGCGTCTGGTTCTCGCTGTCGGTGGGGCGCCGGCAGAATGCCGAGCCACGCTGGCTAATCCCGATGCTGTGCCGGACAGGCGGCATCAGCAAGCGTGAGATCGGCGCCATCAAGATGCAGCCGGAGGAAACCTTCGTGCAGATCGCGGCCGACTGGGCCGACCGGTTTCTCCAGGCGACCGGGCCCGACCGCAAGCTGCAGAACAACATCGCGGTGAAGCGGCTGGACGGCATGCCCGACCTGTCGCGCGCCGGCTATCAGGAACCACGGCCGGATAAGAAACCGCACCGTGGCAAGCGGACGTTCGACCAGAACGCGCCCAAATTCGAGAAGCGCGCGGCGCCGGCCGGACAGCGCGATGCCGCGCTCGAGGCAAAGCCCTGGGCGAAGAAGCCGGGCAAGCCGAAGTTCGAGACCAGCGGATCGCCGAAACACAAGAAAGCGAAGAAGCGGCCGGGTTAGGTCCTCGACACGGTGATTCCGTCAGGCCGATACGACGCGAACGTCGACAGTTCCTTTCTATAGCAGAGACCCTGGGATCTATGCGGTAACAGGAAGAAGACCGTAGCGTCGGCGATCCTTCGCGCCCCCCTCTGTCCTTCCGGACATCTCCCCCACAAGGGGGGAGATTAGATGTCACCTCGGCTTTCGCCAATCTCAAACGTTGAAAGAGGGCAGGACGGCGAGGCTGCCGATCTCCCCCCTTGTGGGGGAGATGTCCGGCAGGACAGAGGGGGGCGCTGTCCCGCCGACGCCTCCCGCAAAGTTCTCCACCACCGCATTGTCGTGACACAGGTCGATGCACTGCATTTCGCAGACACCCCTTGCGATCCGCCGCAACTCTAGACAGTCTGGGCGAGACGCGAATGGGGGTGGGCAAGCATGCGCGGCGAGGTTCTTCACTATGACGAGACCCAAGGCTTCGGTTTCATCACCGGAGCGGACGGCAACCGCTATAGCTTCGCGCGCGAGAATCTGCGCCGCGAGACGTCGGTGGCCAAGGGCGCGCTCGTTGAGTTCCAGCCGGGTGGCGGGCATGCGCGCGATGTCTTTTCGATTAACGCCCAGACGGCTGCGGCCGGTGCTCCTGCTGCTGCGGCCGCGCCCTCTCGGACCGGCAACGCGCCTGAAGCGCCTAAGCCGCAACATTTCGGCCGTTTCGCTGAAAATGGTCCCGCCACCGGCCTGTGGAGCTACTTCTGGCGAGGTCTGACTGAAAATTACTTCAATTTCGCCGGACGTGCCCGCCGCAAGGAATATTGGGGTTATTTCCTGTTCTGGACGATCGCGCTGACCGTGGTCGTCGGCATCGGCCTCTTCATCGACGACGCCATGGGCAACATTGACGACTTGCCGGCAGTGACGGTCGGCCTTTGCGGCGCGTTTGTGCTGGCGACAATCCCGCCATGGATCGGACTGAACGTGCGGCGCCTGCATGACATCGGCTTGACCGGCTGGCTTTTTCTGGCGGTTCTCATCCCGACGATCGGCTGGCTGATCATCCTGGTCTTCGCGCTGATCCCGACGCAGGCCCGTGAAAATCAGTGGGGCCCGGTGCCGGCGGGCGTCTAGCTTAAAACGTGTACCTTGTAACTGACTACAACTCTTGATAGTATCAAGGCGGCACAGTATTTGGGGGCAAGGCAATGCGCGGCGCGGTTTATCATTATGACCAGGATCAGGGTTTTGGATACATCAATGGGGCCGACGGCAAGCGTTACATCGTCGGGCATGAGGATCTGAGTCCCGGCGTGGCGTTGGTCAGAGGCGCGCCCGTCGAGTTTCAGCCGGACGATGGGACTGCGCGCGCCGTCATTGCAGGAAGGCCAAGCGCTGCCAAATCCCGCAACCTCATTCCCCGTGGCGTTGAACCTGCCCAATCCACCACCGGATTATGGACGTATTTCTGGCGCGCATTCAAAGTGAGACATGTCAGCTTCACCGGCCGTGCCCGCCGCAAGGAATTTTGGGGCTTTTTTCTGTTCACGCTGATCGTGTTCTTCGCGCTTTTTGCGTTCGGCGTTCTCATCGATGCAGCGATCACAGCTATCGTAGGCGACCTGGAATTTGGAGCTTTGGGTTATGCGCCAGCCTTCGTGTTCCTGCTTCTGACTGTCTTGCCGTGGTTTGCCCTTATGGTACGACGCCTGCACGACATCGGCCTGAGCGGCTGGTTCGTTTTGCTGTACTTCGTTCCCGGCTTCAACACGCTGGGTGTGTTGGCCCTTGGGCTTATCCCATCCAAGGTCGGCGAAAACCCTTGGGGGCCGGTGCCGGCGGGCGTCAGGATTTAATCGCGATCGCCTTCAGCGCCTCGCCGGACAGCCTGAGAAAGACTTTCTGGCCATGGCGGTCGGCACCAAGCCCGTCGTAGAAGCGTAGCGCACCTTCGTTCCAGTCCTCGGTGGTCAGGTCGATGCGGCCGATGCCTTCGCGCAGGCAATGGCCGGCGAGAAATGCCATCAGAGCCCGACCGACACCGGCATTGCGGACGTTTTCCCGCACGAACAGATCCTTGAGGAACAGCAGCCGTTCGAGATCGATGCCGGGATGTGCGATCGCAACCGACGCAAGCCCGCAAATCTCGCCCTCGGCGAAGGCGAGTGCGAAATGCGGATAGGCCGGGCTTTCCTGGTCAAGCCATTTCTGCGAGGCAGACAGAGCCCGGTCGGCATCGATCGGCGGCTGCCGGTAATGCACCGCCATCCTGCCCAGCCATGTTGCGAGTGGA
>NZ_RZTI01000166.1:0-11359 GCF_003997275.1 Mesorhizobium sp. M6A.T.Ce.TU.002.03.1.1 | reverse complement strand
CGAGATCATTCAGCGGGCGCTGTTGAAGACCGTCCGGAAGCCGGTGGCGCCGCGCTAGATCAAAAAGATAGAGCCCATCCCGATTCTATCGGATCGGGCTCTAGCGGACTTGGCGCGCTGAACCGCCGCAGTCGCAAAACCGCAACCAAAGCTTGAAATACTGTCCTGCATCCGCCCAGATAAGAGGTGATGCAGGATTGTTCATGACGGATATCGGGCCAGAATCCCAGATCGAAATCCCCTTTATGGGACGCTGGCACTATTCGCGCGCCGAAATGATCGCCGACGGCATCGTCCATGCGGTCGGCATCGTGCTCGCCATTGCCGCCGGCTCGGCGCTGCTGGCGCTGGCCGCCTTCCATACCGGTCCGGGCGAATACATTGCCGCCGCTTTCTACGTGGTTTCGCTGCTCACCGTGCTGTCGGTGTCGATGGCTTACAATCTGTGGCCGGTGTCGTCGCCAGCCAAGTGGATATTGCGGCGCTTCGACCATGCCGCGATCTACCTGCTGATCGCCGCGACCTATACGCCCTTCCTCGCGCAGCTCGACGGCTCGCCGCTGACCATCTCGATGATCGTCCTGGTCTGGGCTGCTGCAGCGATCGGCATCGCCATCAAAGTGCTTCTTCCCGGCCGCTTCGACCGGCTGGCGATCGTCTTCTATCTCGCCATCGGCTGGAGCGGCATCGTTCTTGTCGAGCCGCTCGTCCAGACATTGCCGACGACATCGATCGCGCTGATCGTTGCCGGCGGGATCGTCTATTCCTGCGGCGTCATCTTCTTCGCCTGGAAGGGCCTGCGCTTCCACACTGCGCTGTGGCACGGCTTTGTCGTCACCGGCGCCGGCCTGCATCTGGCAGCCATGGTCGACTGCCTGGTCATCAATCGACTCTAACGCCAATGATCCGGTCGGCAATATTGCCACACGCCATTCAATTTCGTCATAATTCCGTTTAGAGTCGCGCTCAACGTGATCGGCGGCATCGGAAACGGCACACGGATGACTTTTTTCAAATCTTTCGGCATGGGCAAACGCTCCGACGTTCTGATGTACGACCCGCACAAATTGTCGAGCCCGCAGGTCTTTCTCCTGACCATGGTCATCTTTCTGATGATCGTCGCCTTCATCGCCGCCATCCTGACCCGTCAGATCTCGAGCGCCTTCGTCACCAATCCCGGCCTCAACGGCCTGATCATCGGCGTGCTTGTCGTCGGCATCCTGCTGGCCTTCGTGCAGGTCGGCCGGCTGTTTCGCGAAGTGCGCTGGGTCAACTCATTTCGGGCCGGCTCCGAAACCACCGAACCGGTGCTGCTGGCGCCGATGAAGGCGATGATCGGCCGCTCGTCGACGATCGCCTTCTCGACCAGCTCGATGCGCACCATGCTCGATTCGATCGCCACCCGCCTTGACGAGACCCGTGACACCTCGCGCTACCTCGTCGGGCTGCTGGTGTTCCTTGGCCTGCTCGGCACCTTCTGGGGCCTGCTCAACACGATCGGCTCGATCCGCGAAACCATCGAGTCGCTCGATCCCGGCACCGGCGATGCCGCCGCCGTGCTCGAATCGCTGAAGCAGGGGCTTTCCGCGCCGCTGGCCGGCATGGGCACCGCCTTCTCGTCCTCGCTGTTCGGCCTGTCCGGCTCCCTGGTGCTCGGCTTCCTCGACCTGCAGGCTGGCCGCGCCCAGACGCGCTTCTACACCGAGCTCGAAAACTGGCTGTCCTCGGTCACCGACCTGTCGTCCGACATCGTCGTCGCCGATCCAGCCAAGACCGAATCCTCCGACGAGATCCGCGTCCTGTCTGAAAAACTGCGCAACATGCAGGAGAATGGCGGCGGCGCCAATCCGCGCGTCGCCACCGCCATGGCCAACCTTGCCGACGGCATTTCGGGCCTGGTCAAGAACATGCGCTCGGAGCAGCAGATCATGCGCGACTGGGTCGAGGCCCAATCGGACGAGCAGAAGGCGATGCGCACCACGCTGGAGAAGATCGCCGACGCCCTGAAGAAGCCTGGAGTCCATTAGCATGGCTCTCGCCAGGGGCAGGCGTACTGATCGCCGTATCGATTACTGGCCGGGCTTCGTCGACGCGCTGTCGACGTTGCTGCTGGCGATCATGTTCCTGCTCACGGTCTTCGTGCTGGCGCAGTTCCTGCTCGGTCGCGAAATCTCCGGCAAGGACACGGTGCTCAACCGCCTCAATTTGCAGATCAACGAACTGACCCAGCTTCTGGCGCTGGAGCGCTCGACGACGCAGGACAAGGAAGATTCGCTCGCCAATTTGCAGGCGTCGCTGTCGGCGTCGGAGGCGGAAAAGAGCCGGCTCGAGCAATTGCTGGCGCAAGGCGCCGGTGCCGGCGACGCGGCCAACCAGCGCGCCACGGCACTTTCGGGCGAACTCGACAGCCAGCGCCAGATCAGCCAGCAGGCACTGAGCCAGGTTGAAATCCTCAACCAGCAGATCGCGGCGCTGCGCAGGCAGATCGGAGCGCTCGAAGAAGCGCTCAACGTGTCCGAAACGCGCGATCGCGAGTCCAACACCAAGATCGCCGATCTCGGCCGCCGCCTGAACGTCGCACTGGCGCAACGTGTGCAGGAACTGAACCGCTACCGGTCCGACTTCTTCGGGCGCTTGCGCGAAATCCTCGCCGACCGCGAGAACATCCGCATCGTCGGCGACCGCTTCGTCTTCCAGTCGGAAGTGCTTTTCCCGACAGGCTCCGAAGTGATCAACGACGCCGGCAAGGTCGAGATGAAGAAGCTCGCCGACGCCATCATCGACCTGCAGAAGGAGATTCCGCCGGAGATCAACTGGGTGCTACGCGTCGACGGCCACACCGACGACAAGCCACTGTCCGGCACCGGCCGCTACCGCGACAATTGGGAATTGTCGACGGCGCGCTCGACCTCGGTGGTGAAGTTCCTGATCGAGAACGGCGTGCCGGCCAACCGGCTGGTTGCGGCCGGCTTCGGCGAATTCCAGCCGCTCGACCCCGCCGACACCGAAGACGCGCGCAAAAAGAACCGCCGCATCGAGCTGAAACTGACCGAGCGTTGATCCAGACCGGGCAGGCTCAGGGCGAACGCGCGGATTTAGCGTGCCAGCGCAGACCGTCAAGGTCTGAAAAGATTACCTTTTTTTGATTACACTTTGCCGAGAACCGCTCCTAGGTTGTACCAAGGGGCCGAGAACCGCCGGCGGTGGAACCGCCCATCGCGACGCGACGGAACCGGACGGCCCACGGCCGGAAGGTGAGCGTCCCAACCGCCGCCTTCCCCAGTAAAAGGAGACGCAACCATGCGCTCTTTCACTCCCAAAACCCTCAGGCCCAAAAGCCTCAGGACTGCAACGCTTGCCGCACTTCTCGTCGCCGTTCCGTTTGCTGGCGCCTACGCCGGCCCGCGTGAGACAGCTTTGATCAATCAGATCCAGAGCGTGGATACGGGTATCCGGGCCGCCATGCAGGCGAACCAGCTCGAGCCGGGCGAGGCGCGTGACTTGCGCACGCAGATCACCCAACTTGATCGGGCCGCCCAGAGGGCGGCGCGAGATGGAACGATACCGGTCACGCAATATCAGCAGTTGCTGGCGCAGCTCGATGATGTGAGCCAAAAGCTGCGGGCTGCCACCGGCAGCGCCTTCCTTATCGGCAACGGCGCCGATGGCGGATATTATCCAAACGGCTACGGCCCAAATTATCCAAGGGGCTGAAATCATCCATTACAGCGCCGCAGTTGATCTTGCGCATGATCCTTTGATTTTGCGCACGATCCCTTCCGCAACGAAGGCCCGCTGATGCGGGCCTTCGTTGCTTGTCGGCAGGCTTTTATCTCGAATGCTGTGGGGAATGCGGGACACCAGACATCGGTCCGGGGGGCGATTTGTGGCGGAGCGGCGCCAGCTAGGGCGCCGGTTCGTGGTCAACAAGGCCTGAAAAGATTATCTTTTTTTAATTACACTTTGCTGCGGCCCGCTCCTAGCTTCCGTTGCAAGGCCGAGAACCGCCGGCGATGCCCTCCCTCATCGCGACGCGACGGAACCGGACGGCCCGTGACCGGAAGGTGGAGCGACCCAAGCCGCCGTCTTCCCCGATAAAAGGAGACGCCGCCGTGCGCTCTTTCAAGACTCTCAGGACTGCAACCCTCACCGCATTTCTCATCGCCGTTCCGTTCGCGGGCGCCTACGCTGCCGGACATCACAAAGGCGCCCTCGACGAGGCCACGCCGACCGTTTTCTCCGGTCCGCGCGTGACGGGCTTGATCGATCAAGTTCAGGGCGTGGACAAGGGCATCGCGGACGCAAGGCAGGAGAACACGATCACGCCGGCCGAGGCACAAAGGCTGCACATGCGAGCGGCCCATATCAGCCAGGCCTTTGAAAGACTGGCTACGACAGATCATGGCAGGATACCGGGCGCGCAATACCGGCAGTTGTTGCGCCGGCTCGATAATGTCGACCAGGCGCTGCTGTTCGACACTGGTAACGCCTCCAACATCGGCGACTACACCGATGGCGGAAATCCAAACGGCTGATCATATCGAGGAATGGACTGCCCGGCGCCCTCGGGGTTTTTGCCCCGCGGGCGCCTCTTTCATGACAGCGCCGCGCATCCTTTTGGGACGCGCAAAGGCCGGCGAGGCGATATTGATCACGCCGTCCTCGCTTCCGCAGGATGCCCTTGCTTCCGCCGGATCACGTCGAGGTATGGCGCGATCAAAGCGCCCCGTCGCAAAACGGCCTTCAGGGTTGCCAATGCCGACGCATTGGTATCTTTTCCCGCCGTTCAAATTCAGCGGAACCTGCCATGTCCTTTCAAAAACTCGACGACCTCGGCCACAAGCTCGAAGCGCTGGAACATGCGCTCGCCATTCTCGGTGCTGACGAGGCGACCCACATGGCCGTCGGCGGCGGCGAGAAGCGCGCCGAGGCGATGTCGGCGCTGGCCGGCATGCATCACGCCAGAGCGACCGCGCCGGAGATCGCCGACTGGATCGCGGCGGCCGAACAGGAAACGCTGAACGAGGAACAGCAGGCAGCGGTCAAGGAGTTCAGGCGGCAATACACCAACCTGACCTGCCTGCCGGTCGAATTCGTCGAGCGCCAAACGACGGCGCGCATGCGCTCCGAGCAGCTCTGGCGCGACCTGCGCGCGAAAAACGACTGGGCAGGGTTTTTGCCGGCGCTCGAAGGCGTCGTGGCGCTGGTGCGCGAGGAAGCAGCGCTTCGCGCCGACGTGCTCGGCCTCGATCCGTATGACGCGCTGATGGAGCAATATGATCCCGGCAACCGCGCCGCCGACATCACGCCGGTCTTCGCTGAGTTGAAGACCTTCCTCAGGGATTTCGTGCCGGAGGCACTGGCCGTGCAGGAGGCGCGGCTGACGAAGCGCCCGCTGAAGCCACTTTCGGGCAGCTATGCGATCGAAAAGCAGCGCGAGCTTGGCCTCGCCATGATGGCGGCGGTCGGCTTCGATCTGACGCACGGCTCGCTTTCGGTGTCGCATCATCCGTTCTGCGGCGGCGTGCCGAGCGACGTGCGCATCACCACCCGCTATAAGACGACCGACTTCCTGTCGGCGCTGATGGGCGTGCTGCACGAGACCGGCCACGCGCTTTACGAGCAGAACCTGCCGAAGTCGTGGGCGCACTGGCCGCTCGGCAAGGCGCGCGGCATGGCCGTGCATGAAAGCCAGAGCTTGTTCGTCGAGAAGCAGATCGGTCGCAATCCGGAATTCTGGCGCTGGGCGCTGCCGGTGGTCGAAAGGCACCTCGGCGAGGCCTGGTCGATCGACGACATCCTGCCGCATGTGCATCGGGTCGAGCGCGGCCTGATCCGCGTCGACGCCGACGAGGTCACCTATCCGCTGCACGTCATCCTGCGCTTCGAGTTGGAGCAGGAGCTTGTCTCGGGGCGGCTGGAGGCTGCCGACCTGCCCGAGGCCTGGGACGCCAAGATGCGCGACTATCTCGGTCTGTCGACATCGGACAACCCGGCCGACGGGCCGATGCAGGACGTGCACTGGCCGGGTGCCGCCTTCGGCTATTTCCCGTCCTACACGCTGGGCGCCATGATGGCGGCGCAGCAATGGGCGGCGCTGACCAGAGACCATCCCTCCGCCGACGAGGATCTCGCCAAGGGAGACTTCAGCGCCATCAACAATTGGCGTCGCGAAAAGATCTGGTCGCAAGGCTCGCGCTGGTCGACGCCGGAGCTGCTCGAACGGGCGACAGGTGAAAAACTGAACGCCGCACACTTCACCGATCACTTGCGCAAGCGGTATGGAGCGGCGTGAGGCGGCAGTAGAATCGCGGCGCAGATACCCCTGTCTACTCGGCAGCACCTCTGAAAGCACTCGCCCCGGTCTCGAACTGCAGCTTGGCCAGCCGCGCATAGATGCCGCCCTTGGCGACGAGGCTCTGGTGGGTGCCTTCCTCGACGATGCAGCCGCCATCCATGACCAGGATCCGGTCGGCCTTCAGCACCGTCGCCAGCCGGTGGGCGATGACGATCGTGGTGCGGTCCTGCATCAGCCGTTCCAGCGCCGTCTGCACCAGCGTCTCGCTTTCGGAGTCGAGCGCCGAGGTCGCCTCGTCGAGCAGAAGGATCGGTGCATCGCGCAGAATCGCGCGGGCAATCGCCACGCGCTGGCGCTGGCCGCCGGACAGCGTCACGCCGCGCTCGCCGACCTGGCTGTCATAGCCTTTCTCAAGCTTGAGGATGAATTCGTCGGCAAGCGCATCCTTGGCCGCCGCCTCGATCTCGGCGTCGCTGGCGTCCGGACGGCCGAAGCCGATGTTGTCACGCGCGCTGGCCGCGAAAATGGTGACATCCTGCGGCACGATGGCGATGCGCTCTCGTATGGCGACGGGGTCGGCCTCGCGCACGTTAACGCCGTCGATCATGATCTTGCCCGTCTCGGGGTCGTAGAAGCGCAGAAGCAGCGAAAAGACGGTGCTCTTGCCAGCGCCGGACGGGCCGACGATCGCCACCGTCTCGCCGGGCTTGACCTGGAAACTCAGGCCGTGGACGGCGGCGCGGTCGGGCCCAGCGGGGTAGGAGAACGATACGTCGTCGAAACTTATTGCGCCTCTGGCCGTCGCCGGCAGCAGTTTCGGATGCGCGGGGGCCTGGATCGCGGGCTTCTCGGCCAGGATCTCGGTCAGCCGTTCGGCAGCACCCGCCGCCTGGGAAAGCTCGCCCCACACTTCTGACAGCGCGCCGAGGGCGCCGGCGGCGAACACCGAATAGAGCAGGAACTGGCCGAGCGTGCCCGGCGACAGCGTGCCGTCAAGCACGTCGCGCGAGCCGAACCACAGCACCGCCACCACCGAGGAAAAGATCATGAAGATGGCGAAGAAAGTGAGGAAGGAGCGGGCAAAGATCGAGGATCGCGCCGCTTCGAACGCGGTTTCCACGGCAGATGAAAAATGCCCAGTGACGAGCTTCTCGTTGGTGAAGGCCTGCAGCGTGCGCACCGCGCCGATCTGCTCGCTGGCATAGGCCGTGGCGTCGGCCAGCGTGTCCTGCGCCAGCCGGGATTTGCGCCGCACCGAACGGCCGAAGGCGACGAGCGGCAGCACGATCACCGGAATGGCGGCGATGACGAGGCCCGACAGTTTCGGGCTGGTGAAGACCATCATCGCCACGGCGCCGAGGCCGAGGATGACGTTGCGCAGCGCCACCGAAGCGGTGGCACCGACCGCCGACTTGACCTGCGTCGTGTCGGCGGCGAGCCGCGACACGATCTCGCCCGACTGGGCGGTATCGAAGAAGGATGGCGACAGCGTCGTGACATGGCGGAACACATCGCTGCGGATGTCGGCGACGACGCGCTCGCCGAGCGTGATGACGAAATAGTAGCGGCTGGCTGACGCCGCAGCGAGCAAGGCAGCCATCACCACCAGCATGGCGAAATACTCGGCGATGAAACTGGAATCGGAAGCGGAAAAGCCGTGGTCGATCATCCGCCGCACCGCCAGCGGCAGCGCCAGCGTCGTCGCCGCCGCGACGGTCAGCGAGACGACCGCGCCAATGACCATTTTCCGGTAGCGGGTGATGTAGGGGAACAGGCGCCGCAGCGGCTTGAGCGAGCGCCTACGCTCGTCTGCATCGCCGCTAGTGTGCGCCATGACCGTTTCCTCTGGCTCTTATGGGTATGCGCCTCAATATGCGCTTACCGCGGCCTTGTGATTCAATTCCGGCTGATGTATAGGCTCGCCGACCGTTTTAGAAGCCGTGGCTCCTCAATAGCTGCGGCTTCGAGTTTTAAAAAGGGGCGCATCGACGCAGGCTTTATGCCCGTCAGCGCCGGCGAACCAGGAATAGCACAATGAAGACCGACATCCATCCCGACTACCACACCATCAAGGTCGTCATGACCGACGGCACCGAATACATGACCCGTTCGACCTGGGGCAAGGAAGGCGACACGATGAACCTCGACATCGACCCGACCACCCATCCGGCCTGGACCGGCGGCCAGCAGACCCTGCTCGATCGCGGCGGCCGCTTGTCGAAGTTCAAGAAGCGTTTCGAAGGTTTCGGCCTCTAAGCCGCAGGCCTTTCTCGGATCGAAGAAACCCGCCCTCGTGGCGGGTTTTTTTGTTGCCGAAATGCGGCCTATTCGCCGACCAGTTCGCGCAGCGCCATGCGCTTGTAGGCGGCGACCAGGTCGTCGCCTTCTTGCCGCTCGACCGAGATTGCCAGCCGCATGGTGGCCTCGCCCATCTGCCAGATGAGAAATGCCGTCGTTTCCAACGCCGCCGGATCGGCGGCAGGCCGCAGCCGCTTCAACACGGCGGTGAGGAAGTCAGCGTTGGCCCGGCTGTCGGCGAGCTCGAGTTCGCGCAGCGCCTTGTCGGCCTGCGTGCCCGACCAGATGTCGCGCATGACAGGCGACGCTAGGAACAGCCGGTAATAGATATCCACCAGCTCCGAAAATGCCCGCCGCAGGCCTTCGGCATCGATGACATCTGCCAGCGCCGCTGAGATGCAGGCCTGGCTTTCGGCGGTGTAACGCTCGGCCAGCGCCCAGATGATCGCCCGCTTGTCCGGGAAGAACTGGTAGAGCGATCCGATCGACACGCCGGCCCGTTCCGCCACTTCGCCCATGCGCATGGCATCGCTGCCTTGCTCGGCGATCAGCGCGGAGGCGGCAGCCAGCATCCGCTCGACCCGCTCGCGGCTGCGCTGTTGGCTTGGCGCCCGGCGCGGCAACGCGATCTGGCCATCCTGTGAACCCGATACGGTCGAGCCTTCCATCACTGTCTCCTGGCGAATGATCCAACAAATTGGCCAACAAACTGGCTTGACTCACAAAATACGAGGGTTTATCACTTTTTGCAAATGTGAGGAAAACTCATGTTTGCAAGCAAGGAGAACCACCATGAACGACACAGCGAAAAAACCGACTTTGATCCTCGGCGGCACAGGCAAAACCGGCCGTCGTCTCGCGGACAAGCTGGCGGCGCAGGGCCTGCCGGTGCGGATCGGCTCGCGCTCGGGCACGCCGCCCTTCGACTGGGAAAACGACACGACCTGGGAACCTGCGCTTGATGGTGTCGGCGCCGTCTACATCAGCTACTATCCTGATCTTGCGGTGCCCGGTGCGGCCGAAGCGGTCGGCGCCTTCGCCAACCTTGCCGTGGAGCGCGGTGTGCGCCGGCTGGTGCTGCTGTCGGGGCGCGGCGAAACGGAAGCGCAACGTGCCGAAGAGATGCTGAAAGTCTCAGGCGCCGACTGGACGATCCTGCGCTGCGCCTGGTTTTCCCAGAACTTCAGCGAGAGTTTTTTGCTCGATCCGCTGCTCGCCGGGGAGGTGGCTTTGCCGGTCGGCAATGTCGGAGAACCGTTCGTCAACGCTGACGACATTGCCGACGCCGCCGTGACGGTGCTTACCAAGCAAAGCCATATCGGCCAGCTTTACGAGCTGACCGGGCCACGGCTGCTGAGCTTCGCCGACGCGGTCGCCGAGATCGGCAAGGCGAGCGGTCGCGACATCCGGTTTGTCAGGATTTCGCATGCCGAGTTCACCGCAGCGGTAGCCGGGTACGAGCTGCCGGCCGAGTTCGCCTGGCTGCTCAACGAGCTGTTCATCGAGGTGCTCGACGGCCGCAACGAGGCGCTGACTGACGGCGTCCAGCGCGTGCTCGGCCGCGCCCCAAAAGATTTTTCCGCCTATGTAACCGAAACCGCCGCTACCGGCATCTGGAGCAACTGACATGATCATGAAACTGCTTCCCACCCTCACCTTCATCGCCGCGCTCGGCTCCGGCGTCGTCGCTGGTGTCTTCTTCGCCTTCTCCAGCTTCGTCATGCCGGGCCTCGCCCGCATGCCTGCCGCGGGAGGCATCGCCGCGATGAATTCGATCAACGTCACCGCGGTGACGCCGATATTCATGACCGCGCTTTTCGGCACAGGGCTGATCTGCCTTGTCCTCGCCGTCGGCGCCATCCTCGGCTGGAACCAGCCGGGTTCGTTGTGGCTTCTCGCTGGCGCCCTGATCTATCTCGTCGGCAACCTGATCGTGACCATGATTTTCAACGTGCCGCTCAACAACGCTCTGGCCGCCGTCGATCCGGCAAGCGCCAACGGCGCCGCCGTGTGGACCACCTATCTCAGGGACTGGGTGATGTGGAACCATGTCCGCACCATCACCGCCATCGCAGCTCTGGGCTGCTTCATCATGGGATGGCGGTGAATGCAGGGGTAGAAACGCAAAAGACCCTACGTCAGGCAGAGTCTTTTGATGTGGGGTCTTTTGACTTATGGCCCTTCCGGTCGGCATGGCCGAGATCGCGGTCCGGATCGATGACGTCGCGAACCAGCTGCTTGAGCTTTGCGGCATCGGGAAAGCCGCCGTCGCGCTTGCGGTCCCAGACCAGCGTGTCGTTGCAGGAAATGGTGAAAATGCCGCCGGTGCCGGGCACCAGCGTGACCTCGCCCAGATCCGTTCCGAAGGTCGAGAGCAGCTCCTGCGCCATCCAGCCGGCCCGCAGCAGCCATTGGCACTGCGTGCAATAGATGATGCGGATGGTCGGCAGCGGCTTTTCGGTCATGTCAGATTGAGCTCCGCTCATATCTCGGACTGAGCTCCGCTCATGTCTGGCTGAGTTCCGCTCATGCCGCGCTGAGCTTCGCCATGGTCTCGTCGTCGACCTCGAAATTGGCGTAGACGCTCTGCACGTCGTCATCGTCCTCGAGCGTCGCGACCAGCTTCATCAGCGACTGTGCCCGCTCCTCGTCGACCGCAATGTTGGTCTGCGGCTTCCAGATCGGCTTCACCGACTCTGCCTCGCCGAGCGCGCCTTCCAGCGCCTTCGACACCTCGCCGAGATTCTCGAAGGCGCAATAGAT
>NZ_RZTI01000165.1:0-11487 GCF_003997275.1 Mesorhizobium sp. M6A.T.Ce.TU.002.03.1.1 | reverse complement strand
GCCCAGCCGGCCGCGCCGGTCGATCCGAACGCCGTGGTCGCCACGATCAACGGCCAGACGCTGACCGAGGCAGACCTTGCGCTTGCCGAAGGCGAGCTGTCGCAGCAATTCGCGCAGATGCCGCCCGAACAGCGCCGCGCGGCCGCGTTGTCGGCGGCGATCGAAATCAAGGTCATGGCAACCCAAGCGGTCACCACCGGCCTCGACAAGGATCCCGACTTCCAGCGCCGCATGGCGTTCCTGCAGCAGCGCGCGCTGCATGGCGAAATGGTCGAGAAGGATGTCGTCGACAAGGTCACGGATGCCGAGGTTCGCGCCCGCTACGACCAGGAAATCGCCAACACACCGCCGACCAACGAAGTGCATGCCCGTCACATCCTCGTGAAGACGAAGGAAGAGGCTGATGCGATCATCAAGCAGCTCGACGGCGGCGCCGATTTTCAGAAGCTCGCCAACGAGCACACCAGCGATCCGAGCGGCAAGACCAGCGGCGGCGATCTCGGCTGGTTCGGACCCGGCCAGATGGTGCCGGAATTCGACAAGGCGGCCTCCGCGCTGGCGGTCGGCAAATACACCGAGCAGCCGGTGCAAACGCAGTTCGGCTGGCACGTCATCAAGGTCGAGGACAAGCGGACCAAGCAGCCGCCGGCTTTCGACGCTGTCAAGGATCAGGCCCGTCAGGCGGTCATCCGCGACAAGTATATCGCGCTGGTCAAGACGCTGCGCGCCGACGCCAAAGTCGAGATTCCGGACGAAAAGCTGAAGAAGACGGTCGACGCGCTGGAAAACACCAAGTAGGGCATTGCTCCGCCACGACAGGGCGCCGCACGGCGTCCTGTCGCTTTACCTATAGTGCGTCGACGCCTTGAATGCCGCCGGATCGCCGGCGGCGAGTGCGCCGGCGAATTCCGGGATCCGCACCAGAAGCATCATTGCCCAGAACAGCGGCCAGTCCGTCCATCGGCAGAACTCATTGCCCACGGCTTGCGCGGTCTGGCGGTTTTCCTTGAACGATGTCGCCACGGCGCGAACGGCCAGGCCGAGCCTGGAAAAGCGATGCTTCTTGCGCAGCAGCATCCGCGCGAACTGGTAGCCCTTGTTGCGCCGGACATCCCAGATGAACCCTAGTCCCTCATAGGCGTGGATCGAGACGGCTTGAGCGGCAAGCTCCATCGCCACGCCATCCCTCAGCATAGCGTGCTGGCGCAGATGCGAGCTGATGAAGGGTCCATGGTCGGCCTCGAAACGATATTGCTCAAGCACCGACCGTCGATAAAGCGCGCCATTGTTGCTGGCATGAATGATCTGGCCAAGTCTGTTGCGGCGCTCGATGAAGCCGCGGTCGAGCAGCGACATCACCCTTTTCATCATGCTCTCTTCGCCGTAGCTGGTCCGTCCTGAAACCGCGTCGAGCTTCGGGTTTTTCTCGACGGTCTCGTACAACGCCGCCAACCATCGCGGACCGGGCAGGCAATCGGCCTCGACCACCGCAACGAGGTCATGGCGGCAATATGACAGCGCAGCGTCCTTCAGTTGCGAGGATTCGTCGCTGTCATGCGTGGCTACGATCACCGACGGGCAGAGATATGCCTTGCCGGCAAGCTCGGCCTCGATTGCGGAGGCATGTTCATTTTTTGAGGTAGGCCCGCTTTCTGAAGCACGGCCGCTGGGCAGCATGATGACAATCTCGGCCGGCACGCCACGCGTGTCCTGCGCGTAGGCGCGCAGCGAGCGCCGCAATTCCGCGTCGCCGTCCGCCGTCAGATAGTCTGACACGATGATCAGGCTGACGGGCAGCACTGGAGATGTTCTTTCAAGCAAGCCGCCGATCCCCCTGTCAACGCTTGTGAGCGATGCCTTGTATCACATAGCGGACCGCTTTGCGTATGGTCGTTTCGTCTTCGTCGAGGCGATTGGTCAAAAGATGCGTCCAGGCAAAGGAGGCGACCAGGTCGGCGACGAGCATGGGATCGACGTCGGCCGCCACTTCGCCTCTTGCCTTGGCGCGTTCGATCATCCGGCCGGTATGGGCGTGGCGTCCTTTCGTGTATTCGACTAGGACGGCGGCAACAGTCGCATCAGACTGCGCCTCGGCGATCAGCGACCTGAAGACGCTGCCTGACGATGTTTCATGCCAGTGCGAGAACAGGTTCTTCAGGAAGCCGACAAGATCATCCTCGAGGTTTCCGGTATCGGGATTCTCGACGCGCTTGAGCCGCTGATAGACGTCGAAGAGCAAAGCGGCCTTGCTCGGCCACCAGCGATAGATCGTGGGCTTTCCAGCACGCGCCCGCCGCGCCACCGCTTCGATCGAGAAGCCGGAATAGCCGGCCTCGACCAGCACCGCCTCGGCGGCGTCGAGAATGGCGTCGGCGCTGTCGGGGCTGCGCCGCGCGCCAATTGACTTGCGGGCCGGATCTGCGTCTTCACCCATCCACCATTTTCCCTGCCGGCAAGTTTCCCCTCAGCATTCATATACGACCGCTTGACGAAACGAAACGGTTCGTTTTATATAACGGAACGTTTCGTAACGATAAGGAGAGAGCAATGACCTCGACTGCTGCCGCCAGCCGCTTCTCGCGCCCTCGCTTTGCACTGCTGGTGCTTGCTGGCGTCTATCCGCTGATCACAGCCATCCTCTATGCGGTGTTCCCGCTGACCGAAGAGTGGGAAATCTGGCAGCGCACGCTGGTCATCGCCCCCTTGATGGTCTCGATCATGATCTGGGGGCTCATTCCGGGCGTGCAGAGGACGTTCCGGAGGTTCCTCAATCCTGCCCAATAAAGCAGGCGAGCCGCCGGCAGTTTAGCGCCGCCCGCAACGGTCGGGAAAACGCCCTTGCGCCGGCGCCCGCTATCGGGCAAACCGGCGTTCCCTTGCGTTTTTCCCGCCCGAGGTCTTCATGTCAGCCACGATTTCGCCGCTCGCGCCGAAGAAATATCCCAAAATGCCTGATATCGAGGGCGCCCGCATCGCCACAGCCGAGGCCGGGATAAAGTACAAGAACCGTACCGACCTGCTGACCATGGTCTTCGATGCCGGCACCACGGTCGCCGGCGTGTTCACCACGTCGAAATGCCCGTCGGCGCCGGTCGATTTCTGCCGGCAGAATCTTGGGCAGGGCAAGGCGCGCGTCCTGGTCGTCAACTCCGGCAACGCCAATGCCTTCACCGGCAAGAAGGGCCGAGCCTCCACGGCAATGACCGGCGAGGCTGCAGCCAAGGCTGCGGGCTGCGCGCCGGACGAGGTGTTTCTGGCCTCGACCGGCGTCATCGGCGAGCCGCTGGATGCCGGCAAGTTCAGCCATTTGCTCGCCGGACTGGTCAAGGACGGCAGACCGGATCTGTGGACCGAAGCCGCCAAGGCGATCATGACCACCGACACCTATCCGAAACTGGCGACCGCGACGGTGAAGCTCGGCGACGCCGACGTCACCATCAACGGCATTGCCAAGGGCGCCGGAATGATCGCGCCCGACATGGCGACGATGCTCTCCTTCATCGCCACCGACGCGCCGATCGCAGCGCCCGTGCTGCAGGATCTTTTGGCGCGCGGCACCGCCAAGACCTTCAATGCGGTCACCGTCGACAGCGACACCTCGACCAGCGACACGCTGCTAATGTTCGCCACCGGCACGGCCGCCAGGCGCGGCGCGCCCGATATCACGGATGCCGGGGATGCGCGCCTCGGCGCCTTCCGCCGCGCGCTCGGCAAGGTGCTGAAATCGCTGGCCCTGCAAGTGGTGCGCGACGGCGAGGGCGCCCGCAAGCAGGTCGAGGTCACCGTCACCGGCGCAAAATCGGCCCGCTCGGCCAAGCGCATCGCGCTGTCGATCGCCAATTCGCCGCTGGTCAAGACGGCAGTCGCCGGCGAGGACGCCAATTGGGGCCGCGTCGTCATGGCCGTTGGCAAGGCCGGCGAACCGGCCGACCGCGACCTTCTGTCGATCTGGTTCGGCGACAACAGGCTGGCGCATGAGGGTGAGCGCGATGCCGCCTACTCCGAAGAGGCGACATCGGCCTACATGAAGCGCGACGAGATCCGCATCCGTGCCGATATCGGCATCGGCCGCGGCAAGGCGACGGTGTGGACTTGCGACCTCACCAAGGAGTATGTCGCCATCAACGGCGATTATCGGAGCTGATGGCGTTGGTTTCCAGACATCCGGCAAGCGTGCTTGCCATCGTGCGGCGCTACGAGGCGGCCGGCTTTCGCGCCTGGCCGGCGGCGGCCGTCCACTATGACGGCACCTGGGTGGTGCGGCTGACGGCGGGCCACCCGGCCAAGCGGCTGAATTCGGTCAACCCGCTCGATCCGGGCGACATCCAGCACATTGCCGAGCGCATCGGCCGCGCCAGCCGCCGTTTCGACGCCTATGGCCGGCCGCTGACCTTTCGCATATCGCCGCTGTCGGGGCCGGTTCTTTCCAAACATCTCGACAGCGAAGGCTGGAGCACATTCGACGAATCGCTGGTCATGCGGCTGCCGCTGGCGGACGCCCAGCTCGATGCCGCCATGGACCAGATTCCGCTGAAGGACATCAGCCGCTTCATCGGGGCGTCGCTCAAGGTGAGCGGCTCGGATGTGTCGCTGCGGCCGGGCCTGTCGGAGATCATCGGCGCCATCCAGCCGGAAGCCGGGCTGTTCGCGCTCGAAGAGGGCACCGAGCCGCTGGCGACGCTGATCTGCGTCCATGATGGCGATCTTGCCGGCCTGTTCGAGGTCGCCACCGACAAATCGGTGCGCAACAAGGGCCATGGCCGCCACCTCATCCTGTCGGCGCTGAAATGGGCGCGGCTGCGCGGCGCCCGGGAAGCCTGGCTGCAGGTCGAGGCCGACAATGCGCCGGCGCTGGCGCTCTATCGTTCGCTCGGGTTCGATGAAGTCTATCGTTACCACTATCGCCGGCCGCCCGGCGCATGACCGGCGGGAACCCTGTCGGCAAGCGCCTGCTCCTGGTCGCAGCCTGCGCGCTGGTCGATGCCGACGGCCGCGTGCTTCTGGCGCAGCGGCCCGAAGGCAAGCAGCTCGCCGGCCTGTGGGAGTTTCCGGGCGGCAAGGTCGAGCCCGGCGAGACGCCGGAAGAATGCCTCATCCGGGAGTTGTACGAGGAAATCGGCATCGAGACCGATATTCCCTGCCTGGCGCCATTCACCTTCGCCAGCCACTCCTACGATGATTTTCACCTGCTGATGCCGCTGTTCGTCTGCCGCCGGTTCCGCGGCATCGCGCAGCCGAAGGAGGGGCAGGTGCTGAAATGGGTGTGGCCGCGCCAGATGCGCGATTTTCCGATGCCGCCGGCCGACGCACCGCTGATCCAGTTCCTCATCGATCTTCTGTGATTTGCGCCGTCACTGCCTGATTTTAGACAGCGTTAATGCAAGATTTATCTTGCCGTGAAAAATTGACGGCATGGAAATCGAGGGAAGGCCATGTCCAGGCCTTCGCCGGAGAGCGACTGCATGAGCCTCGACAAGGACTGGGATTCGATCCGGCCCGACCGCCGTGATAGCGCTGTTCATGCTGGCATGGGCATATTGCGGATCACGCTGCTGTTCGGCTCGGCTGCGGTGGCGCTGGCCTTGATCGCGACGCCATTCCTTGACAGCCGGACGCGATTGCAGTCCGCCCGCGATGGGTTTGCCGGCGGCCTCGACAGGATGAGCACGGGGTCGATTGGAAGCACGGGCTCGATCGCCCATACCTACACACTGCGCAGGAGCGTGCTGCAGCCGTTGCCCAGTTCGGTCTGCGTGATACGCGACAATGGCAAGCGCAGCGGCGACTGCTGACATCCTTTAAAGCGTCGTTTCATCGCCTGTTAAGCCTGTGCCATTAACCTTTCTTAACAGGTCGGCACTAGGGTTCCGGCAGGCGGGATCGACGGCCATGAAAACATTGTTGCAACGGTTTTTGGAAGACGAGACCGGCGCGACGGTCATAGAATACGGCGTCATCGTGACCGTGCTGTCGCTCGCCATCGTTGCCGGGGCCGGTCAGGTGTTCGATGCCCTCAAATGGCTGTTCAGCGACAACAACAGCAGGCTTGTGAACGCTTTCGCGCAGTGATCACGACCGGGCACCCGCATCCGAAGATCCGGTCAGTGCCCTTCGGGATTTTCCAGTATTGTCTTCAGCGAGATTTTCGCCGAGCCGGGCTTCAGCGGCTTTTGCTGCGAGGCGTCGGGCGCCCAGCCTGACATCCAGACGATCGGGAAACTCGCCCTGACGCGGCCATCGGCATCCGAAAATCGCTCGGCATAGATTTCGGCGGCGCGGGCAAACAGCCTTCGCGTCCCAGGTCGCCTGCTACGGTCGATGAGCGCGCTGGTCTCGCCCATCGCCCGCAGGTCCGCCATCACGCCGAACAGGGAATCGTAGCGCACCGTCACCGTCTCGACGTCGGCGACCGGCAAAGCCAGGCCAGCGCGTTGCAGAAGCGCCCCGGCGTCACGCACGTCGGTGAACGGGATGACGCGCGGGCTGGCGCCGCCATAAAGCTCGGTCTCGGCGGCGAGCAGGCTTTCGCGCAGCTCGGAAAGCGTGCCGGCGCCGGCAAAGGCGCCGAGGAAAAGACCGTCCGGCTTCAGTGCGCGACGGATCTGCACCAGCATGCCGGGAATGTCGTTCATTGCCTGAAGGGACAGAAGAGACACGGCGAGGTCGAGGCTTTCCGGCTCGAACGGCACGGTCTCCAGCGGCGCCACCAATCCCGCGGCATTGTCTAGGAACAACGCATCCGCCTCCACGCGCGCGATGTCCGTCACTTTGCCGCTTGTCGCGAGCACGTCGACGGCCGCCGGCGTCTGGCAAAACAGCACGGCCGCTCTGTCAAATTTACGCTCCACGGCGCCCAGCCGGTCGGCAAGCTCTTCGGCTGCCCGCCGCATCAGGAAATCCGCACCCGCAGCCGGACGGGCAAGGGCCCGGCGCTTGTGCGTCAGCCAGAGAGAGGTGTCGACTATGGGCTGCAACGGCTGGTTCCTGGTTTCCGCTCTCTGATATAGGGTGGCGGAGAACCAATCACGTGGCCGATCCAATGCCAGATATCAATAGTATCGCCCGAAAGGCATTGGACTGGCCGGCGCGCATCCTGTTTCCGCCGGTTTGCGCCGGCTGCCGCCGGCATGTCTCGCAGCCCGGCGTGCTGTGCGGCGCCTGCTGGCCGAAGCTCAGGCTCCTGGAACGGCCTTGGTGCCCGGTGATGGGCACACCGTTCATCCATCACATGGGCGAGGGGTTCCTGTCGGCCGAGGCGATCGCCGACCCGCCGCCCTTCGAGCGCGCGCGGGCCGCGGTCGCTTACTCCGGTGTCGCCCGCCAGATGGTGCAAGGGTTGAAATACCAGGATCGCACCGATCTGGCGCCGTGGATGGCGCGCTGGATGCTGCGCGCCGGCGCCGAACTGATCGCGGAAGCCGATGTGGTCGTGCCGGTGCCGCTGCACTGGCGGCGCTTTTTCAGGCGTCAGTTCAACCAGTCGGCGGAGCTGGCAAGGGCGGTATCGCAGCTTGGCAGCCTGCCTTTCGCGCCCTCAGCGGTCAGGCGCGTCAAGCTTACTCGTCAGCAGGTCGGGCTGGAGCGGCGGGAACGCGAGGAGAATGTGCGTGCCGCATTTCGCGTGCCCGAGGAGGCCGAGATCGAGATTGCCGGCCGCCGGGTGCTCTTGATCGACGATGTCTATACCACCGGCGCCACTGTCCGCGCGGTCGCCAAGGCGCTGAAGAAGGGCGGTGCCGGGACCGTCGACGTGCTGACCTTTGCGCGCGTGCTGCCGGGGGACTTTCGGGCCGACGAGTCCGCGACTATATAAGATTTTGAGACAAGGCAGGATTGCTGACCGATGGTCGACGTGACGATCTATACACGGGTGATGTGCGGCTATTGCGCGGCGGCCAAGCGGCTGCTCGAGCGCAAGGGCGTCGCCTACACCGAGCACGACGCCTCCTTCTCGCCGGAACTGCGCCAGGAAATGATCTCCCGCGCGAACGGCCGCTCGACCTTTCCGCAGATATTCATCGGCGATACGCATGTCGGCGGCTCCGACGATCTCCACGAACTGGAGGCGGAGGGTCGGCTGGACCGTCTGCTCGCCAATGGCTCGACGATTTAAGGACATGACGATGGGTGCTTTCAAGGCGGCGGCGATCCAGATGCGTTCGGGCACCAGCCCCGAGCACAACGCGGTCGATCTCGAGCGGCTGGTGCGCGAGGCGGCAAGCCAGGGCGCGAACTATATCCAGTCACCGGAAATGACCAGTGCCCTGGTCCGCGACAAACAGGCGCGGGCCGCCTCTTTCACGTCCGAGGACAAGGACATTATCGTCTCGACGTCGCGCAAGCTGGCGAAAGAGCTTGGCGTCTACTTGCATATAGGCTCGACCGCCATCCTGCGCGCCGACGGCAAGCTCGCCAATCGCGCGCTTCTGTTCGGGCCGGATGGCGCGACATTAGCCACCTACGACAAGATCCACATGTTCGACGTCGATCTCGACAATGGCGAGAGCTGGCGCGAATCCGCCGCCTACGAGCCGGGCACCGAGGCCATCGTTACCGAGGTCGATGGCGCGAGGCTGGGTTTCGCCGTCTGCTACGATCTGCGCTTTCCGCAGCTCTTCCGCGCCGAGGCACTGGCCGGCGCCGACCTGCTTTCGGTGCCCGCCGCCTTCACCCGCCAGACCGGCGAAGCGCACTGGCATGTGCTGCTCAGGGCACGCGCCATCGAGAACGGCGCCTATGTCGTCGCCGCGGCGCAAGGCGGACTGCACGAGGACGGCCGCGAGACCTATGGCCATTCGCTGATCGTCGATCCCTGGGGCCGTATCGTCGCCGAGGCGGCGCATGACGAGCCCGCCGTGATCGTCGCCGAGATCGACCCAGCGCAGTCGGTCGCCGCGCGCAAGAAGATCCCGAACCTGAAAAATGCGCGGGATTTTGCCGTCAACGGCGGATCGGCCGAGGCGCTGCCGCTTAGGGGTGCAGCATCTTGATCCGCTTTTCCCTGATCTGCGAACACGAGCACGAATTCGAGGGTTGGTTTCGCAGTAATGACGATTTCGACACCCAGAAGAAACGTGGCTTCGTCGATTGTCCGAGTTGCGGCTCGCACAAGGTCGAGAAGGCGTTGATGGCGCCGGCCGTCTCCACCGGGCGCAAACAGGAAAAAATCGCGCTCGCCATGGGCGAGGCCCAGAAGCAGGCGCTGGCGCAACTGAAAGCCATGGCCGAGAAGGTGCGCGAGAACGCCGATTATGTCGGCGACAAGTTTGCCGAGGAAGCGCGCAAGATCCATTTCGGCGAGAGCGATCCGCGCGGCATCTATGGCGAGGCGACGCTGGAGGAGGCGAAGAGCCTGATAGAGGACGGCGTCGAATTCATGCCGATTCCGAGTTTTCCCGACGAGCGGAACTGACAGGTTATCTCACGCTCGCTATCAACTTCTCAAGCAGGCGAGCAAGCATCTCCTGCTCCTGGCGCGTCAAACCGGAAAGTATCTCGTGCTCGTTGGCGACGTGGGCGGCGACCGCCTCATCGATCAATGTCAGGCCCTTGTCGGTCAGCTGGACGACAATTCCGCGCCGATCGTTGGGATGCGGCCCGCGCATGATCAATCCTAACTTTTCGAGCCGATCGAGCCGGTTGGTCATGGCGCCCGACGTCACCATCGTCGCTTCATAGAGAGCAGTTGGCGTCAGCGCATAAGGGGGCCCGGAACGGCGCAGCGTCGCCAGCACATCGAATTCCCCGGTCTGCAAACCGAAACGGGCAAACAGCGGAGCGAGGCGTTCTCGTGCTATCAGCGACGAGGCCTCGTTCAATCGTCCAAGCACGGCCATCGGCGAAACATCCAAATCCGGCCGTTCCCTTTTCCACTGCTCGATGGCGTTCGCTGCGCGATCCATCTATCTCACCATTAAATATCTTGACGTTAAGAATCTTTGTATTATCTTATCTGAAGATGCAGTGCCGGCCAAGAGCCGCAAATAGGCGAAAGGGCTACGAAATGAAATTTCTCTGGGATTCGGCGCTCGGCCTATTGATCGTCACCGGCGGGCTGCTCGGCCTGACGCTGCCGTTCGGCAAGATCGCGACGGCAGCTGGCGTTTCCGCCATGGTCTGGGCCCTCGTCATATCGCTCGGCGCCGGCGGCGTGCTTCTGTGCGCCTTGCTGCTGCGCGGGCAGCGCATCCGGCTTACCCCGCACAGACTGCGCTACTTCTTCGTCACCGCGGCAGTGTCCTACGCCTTCCCCAATCTCTTGATGTTCTCGGCCATTCCGCATCTCGGTGCCGGCTATACCGGCATCATGTTCACGCTGTCGCCGGTGATCACGCTGGTGTTTTCGATCCTGCTCGGCGTTCGCCGTCCCAACCTGCTTGGTGTTGTCGGCATTGCCGTCGGCTTCGTCGGTGCTGTCATGGTGGCGATGACGCGCGGCGAGGCCGGACAGCCGGCCGAATTTTTCTGGGTAGCGATAGGGCTGCTCATCCCGGTCAGCCTTGCCGCCGGCAACATCTACCGCACCGTCGACTGGCCCGAAGGGACCGGACCGATCGAGCTTGCCGTCGGCAGCCATCTGGCAGCGGCTGCGCTGCTTTTGGGCGGTATCCTCATGCAGCAAGGCGGGGGGTCGCTCGCCCTGCTCGGCGGCGTGCCGCTGGTGGTCGTCGGGCAGATCGCGTCGGCCGCGGCGATGTTCGCCTTCTTCTTCCGCCTGCAGGCGGTCGGCGGCCCGGTCTATCTTAGCCAGATCGGCTATGTCGCGGCTGCGGTCGGGTTGTTTGCCGGGACGATCGTTTTGGGCGAGCACTATCAATTGCTGACCTGGGCGGGTGCTGTCATCATCACCGCCGGCGTCTTCATCACCACCAAAGCGCAAAGCCAGATCACCACAAAGGCGCAGAACCAGACGGGTGAAAAGGTGGCGGCGTGAGAAGGTTCAGGCATTTCGTGACAAAGTTCAGGCGGGTGCCTTCTCCGCCAGCACCATGTAGTTGACGTCCATGTCTTTCGACCGCTGCCAGCGGTCGGCGAGCGGATTGTAGGCGACGCCGGTGCGGTCGATGATGCTCAGACCAGCGCCGGCAAGCGCCTTTTCCAGCTCGTCTGGCCGCACCAGCTTACCGAACTGGTGGGTGCCGCGCGGCAACCAGCGCAGCACATATTCGGCGCCGATGATGGCCAGGCCCAGCGCCTTCAGCGTGCGGTTGATGGTAGCGACGAACATGATACCGCCGGGCTTGACCATCTCGCCGCATTTGGCGACGAACAGGTCGATGTCGGCGACGTGCTCGACCACTTCCATATTGAGGATGACGTCGAATTTCTCGCCGGCGTCGGCCAGATCCTCCGCCGTCGTGGCACGGTAATCCACCGTCACCCCGACCTCCGCCGCATGCAGCTTGGCCACTTCGATGTTGGTGGCGGATGCATCGGCGCCGACCACCTCGGCGCCAAGCCGCGCCATCGGCTCGCACAACAGCCCGC
>NZ_RZTI01000164.1:0-11605 GCF_003997275.1 Mesorhizobium sp. M6A.T.Ce.TU.002.03.1.1 | reverse complement strand
AACAAGCAGGCCACGGTCAACACAGCCGAGACCAGCGAAGCCCGCCGCGAGCGCCGGCGCAGCCGCGCCTGACGCTTTCGGCTACCCGGCACTTTCGTCGAGGCGTCACGACCAATGTCGGAATTACAATGCTGAAAAAGGCCGGCAAGGTTTCCCCCTGCCGGCCTACCTCACCCGCCCGTGGGTCGGTTATCCCGTATCAGAACGATCCCATCTGAAGAAAACCGGCCGTATCGCCACTACCGGTTGCCGCCAAGCGCCGAGGCAAGGCGCACAAGCGAGAGGAACTCGGACCGGTACCCAAACGGGTCTGCTCCCCGGGCGGCAGTGGCAATCTCCACGATCTTGTCGTAGCCGAACTTCGCGGTCGCATCCTCGTCGCGCAGCTTCTGGCCGAACGCCGCGACGGCAACCGAGAACCGCTGGTCGGTGCTGGCCTGGTTGAAATCAGCCACTTCGTTGGCTGATGTCACCGGCGTGGTGATCAGCTTCGAGGCATCCTCGTTCGGCAGCTTGTAGCGGATCTTCACGAAGGCATATTCGTCGGCGTTGGCGACGCCGCCATTGTTCACCGACGCCTGGCCGTAGCGCAGCGGATCGATCTTCTCGCCGCCGTTGCCCTTCGGCGTGATCTCGTAAATCGCGGTGACCGAATGGCCGGACCCGATCTCGCCGGCATCGACGCGGTCGTTGTTGAAATCCTCGCGGTTCAAGGCGCGCGTCTCATAGCCGATCAGCCGGTATTCCGAGACCTTGTTCGGGTTGAACTCGACCTGGATCTTCACGTCCTTGGCGATGGTGAACAGCGTCGAGGACGCATCCTCGACCAGCACCTTCTCGGCCTCCGCCAAAGTGTCGATATAGGCAGCGGTGCCATTGCCGTTCTGGGCAATGGTCTGCATCATTTGGTCGTTGAGATTGCCGCGGCCAAAACCGAACACCGACAGGAACACGCCGGTCTTGCGTTCCTGCTCGATCAGCCGCTTCAAATCGTCATCGTTGGTCTGGCCGACATTGAAGTCGCCGTCCGTGGCCAGCATCACTCGGTTGACCCCGTCCTTGACGAAGGATTTCTGCGCCAGCCGGTAAGCTTCCTTGATGCCCGCCTCGCCGGCCGTCGAGCCGCCGGGCGTCAATGTGTCGATGGCATTGAGGATCTTGTCCTTCTCCGAGACCTTGGTCGGCTCCAGGACAGTGCCGGCGTCACCCGCGTAAGTGACGATCGAGACTGTGTCGTCGGGCCTCAACTTGCTGACCAGAAGCCGGAAGGCCGACTGCAGGAGCGGCAGCTTGTCCTGCTCGTTCATCGAGCCCGACACGTCGATCAGGAACACCAGATTGGCCTTGGGCTGCTCGGCCGGCTTGGCGTCGAAACCCTTGATGGCGACATGCATCAGCCTGGTATGCTCGTTCCATGGCGTCGGCATGACGCTGACGGTCGAGTTGAACGGCGTCGAGGCAGTGTCCGGTCCTTTCCAGTCATAAGGGAAGTAGTTGATCATCTCCTCGACGCGGACCGTGTCGGCCTGCGGCACAACACTTTCCCTGAGCGAACGCCGCACGAAGGAATAGGAGGCCGTGTCGACATCGATCGAGAAGGTCGAGACCGGGTCTTCGCGCGCCGTACGCACCGGATTGGTCTTGAAATCCTCGACGCGGTCGCGGTTTTGCTCCGGCAGCAGCATCTGGTCGGCTGGTGCGGTCGAAGGCTGAGCCATCAACCTGGATTGGGCGACAGTACCGGGCACACGGCCAATCTGCGCGGCGCCATCGGCTGCAGGAGCCGTGGTACTTGAACCGCCAGCCAGCGCCTCGCGAGGCGAGGGCTCGGGCGCATTGCGAGCCAGCATATCCTGCTCCACCAGGCCACCCAGCGCATTCGATTGGGGCTTCGGCGGCGATGCCGGCGCAAGCGCCTCGGCCGCGGCGCGGCTTTCGGCGTCGACATCAGCTTTCTTCTGTTTGTCGGCCTCGGCCACGGTGAGCGGCCTCACCGTGGCCGGCGCTTTAGCCGCTGGTTTGTCGGCCAGCGTTTCGGTGATCTTCTCGTCCCCGCCGGAATGGAACGGCTGCTCCTGCAGCATATAGATGGTGGCGTATCCGGCGATCGGCAGGGCGACGAGCCCGGCAATGGCCGGCGTGGCGAAGAGTTTCTTTTGCATGATTTCGCTCCAGAGCTTTTGTGCTCGCTCTATGAGACGAAGCCCGTTCGCCGATCCTTGGGTGGCAGGTGAAGTTTTTTCGTCCAGGTCGTAGGCGCGCATGGCAGCCTCGAAGGCACGCGCCTTTGCGTCGGCACCCGGTGCCGGTGCTGCGATATCGCGCAGCCTCTTGAGTTCGTTGTCGTCGACCATGATCACACTTCCCCGGTTGAACGCACGAGCGTCTGCAACCGTTTCTTCGCTTCATGGATGTGCCAGGAAACCGTCGTCTCCGAGATCCCCATCGCCTCGGCAGCGGCTGCGTGGCTCAGCCCTTCACCATAGACGAGCAGCACCGCGTCGCGCTGCTTGCCCGGCAGCATCCGCACTGCCGCCCAAAGCGCCTCGGTCGGATCTTCAGGCTCGGCTTCTCCCGAGATCAGTGCGTAAGCGCCGTAGGCGTCGGTCTTGACCGTCTCGCGGGCGGTCTTGCGCATCACGTCGCGTGCCGCATTCAGCGTCATGGTGTAGAGCCAGGTGGTGAAGGCGCCGCTGCCATGATAATCGCGGATCGCCCGGCCAAGCCGGATGCAGACTTCCTGGGCGACATCCTCGGCGTCGGCCTTTTTCCCGCACCAGCGATAGGCGGCGCGATAGACGAAGTCATAGTGCCTTTCGAGCAATTTGCCGAAAGCCCCCCTGTCTCCGTCCTTCGCCCGCCCGATCAACTCGGCGTCGGAGGCTTCGCTTTCATCCAGCATCATCGCCATCATTGCCTGTTGGACGAAGGCTAATGGCGATTCCTTGGGATGATGGAAGAAATTTTTTGGGAGGCGGTCACTTGAAGACCATCTGCGCCCTACCCGAGCGTCTCCGCGAACAGCGTCGTCAGCCGCTTCCAGTGGCGCTCAGCGCCGGTTGCATCGAAGGCGCTGTGGTCCGGCGCGCACCAGCCATGCGCCATGCCGGCATAGTTTTCGATGACGTGGTCGACCTCGGCCGTGCGCAGCGCTTCGGCCAGCCGCGCCGACTGTTCGGGTGGGAAGCTGCGGTCCACACCAGCCGTGCCGACATAGACCCGCGCCTTGATCGACGCAGCCTTCCGATGCGGGCTGTCGGCAGCATCGCTCGCCAGATTGCCGCCATGGAAACTGGCGGCGGCAACGATGCGGTCGGGATAGGCCGCGGCTGCATTCAGCGCCCGCGCTCCGCCCATGCAATAGCCGACGGCGCCGACTGGTCCGGCCACGCCTTCGGCATCGAGCGCATCGAGGAAAGCGCCGCTGTCGCGGATGGTCATGTCCTGGGTCGTGCCGCTGAGAAGACCCGTGATGACGGCCTTGCGCTTCTCGTCGCTGAATGCGGTCGTGGCCTCGAAAGGGCCGTAGGGCGCGTTGCGGTAGAAAAGGTCCGGGACCAATACCGCGTAATTGTCGCCTGCAAGCCGTTCCGCCATTTGGTCGAGCGCCGGCCGCGGGCCAAAAGCGTCCATATAGAGGATGATAGCCGCCTTGGCCGGGGCTGCCGAGCGGAACAGACCGGCTTTTGCCAAGCCGTCGCTGGTTTTGATCTGAATGTCCCGCTTCGCCATCACCACTCCTTTGACTTGTCGTGCGATAGATATCCGCGCAGTCCGTCAGGGCAAGTCGTAATGAGGCAACCGCATTCAAGATTCCGTGCGGCATTCGGCGATGCTAAAGACGCGCAAACGCCGCCATGTGAAAAGCTTGAGCCTCTGGGGGATAGCGATAGGCCGTGCCATAGGGACAGGCGTTGCGATCGAGACAACCGCCGGTTCGGCAAGGCGCGCCGTTTTGCCCACGCACATGCGCCAGACACGTTTCATGCGCGAAACCATCCGCAGAATACGCGTCGACCGGACAGGATTTCAGGCAAGGTTTTTCCAGACATGCATCGCAAAGGTGAATCACGTCGCGAGGTTCTTGGAGCGCAATCTCGTCCTCGAACAGCAGCGCGCCGCGATAGGCGTGCCAGAGCCCGTATTGCGGATGCATGAGGATGCCGAGCGGCGACGGCTTCAGTCCCTCCGCCCGCTTCGCCCATTGCTGGAACGGCAGATACGGCCTGTCGGACGGTGACACGGCACGCGCGCCGAATTTCTTCGCCACCGCGCCGATCACTTCACGCGACCACGTATCGAGCGGATTGGCGATGGTTTGCGGTTGGCTTCCTTTCCAGCGCAGGAAATGCGGCCACGGCGCAGCGCCCGCCTGCCCCACCAACAGCACGGATCTGGCGGCAGCGCCAGAGAGACCGGAAGGTGCTTGCTCGCCGTCCGTAAAATTGAAGCCGCCACGAAGCATGAGACCGTGAGCGGAAAGCGCAGCCGCGACGGTTTCGACCATGCTGTGCTCAAGGAACTCTGTCACCCTTCGATCCTTGAAAACGGGATTACTCCCCTTTTCTCAAGCGTCTCACGCAAATTATCGGCGTAGCGATGCGCAAACGCCTCTACTTCACCTTTGGGCCGGGCAAAATAGCGGTCATAAAGTGTTGAGTAGTCCTCACCTTGGGCGAACGGCGCTTCCACTTTTCCAAGCCAATCAACCCAGTGACCGATCTCATGCAGAAGCGTGCGATAGAGCTGCGTGGCTCGCACGGAATCGAGTGAGGTGGAAACGAGATGCTTCTTCCCAACCCGGCTGACTTTGTGACCATCCAAACGAAGTCTGTCCAACTCTGCCGCATCCTCAGGGTCCAGCGATGTGGACCATTCGATGGTGTCGCCAACGTTACAGGCTTCCAAAAATAAGGCCGGACCACTTTTTTCGATGGAGGATCCGCGAAAACCAAGATCGGCATAATAAAACATTCGCCCCCACGCCGGTCTGAGTACGCGCGCTTTTCGCGTCGGTTGGCGCAAGACAAATGTTTCCAGCCCGGCCCAGTCAGCGAGAGGAACATGAGAGAGAAGGAAGACCACATCTTCGACCGAGCATGCGTGAACACACCCACCGCTCGTCTTTTCGACAATGAGTGTTACGTCACTGCCATTCACCGTCCTGCGCAGCATCTGGCCAGGATTGAGCTGCGCCGCACACCATCCAGCGGATATCCACGGTCGGGGAACGATCATGCGGTTGTTTTGCCCATGGCCCTGCTTCGGCGTGCCAATATTCCGGTTTCGCCTGACTGGATTGAAAGGCATCCGCACCCGTCCCCCGATAAATCGCTCATCCATCAAAGGTGAACGCCTTCAGCTAGGCGAGCGGAATAGCACGGGATCGCGGTGGCCACCAACATGCTGGCTGCCGGTCGCTGAGCGGATTGATCACGGTCGTCCCCCGCCAACGCAGGAAATGCGGCCATGGCGCGGCGCCCGCCTGCCCCACCAGCAAGACGGATCTGGCGGCAGCGCCAGAGGGGCTAGGTGGAGGCGCTTCACATACTGCGAAATTGAACCCACCGCGAAGCATGAGACCGTGAGCGGCCAAGGCCTTGCCAACGCCTTCATAACGAGGTCGCGACCCGTGAGATTGCAACCCAAAGGACGTCACATCGGACATAGTCGCCTTATGAAGCTCGTAAGCTGCGTGACTCTCGTTTCGGATCGTGAGGGCGGGAACACCCCGAGACCATATGGCTCCAAGCCTTCCCCCGATCATCGACGATCGTCAACCAGCACCTAAACCCGTTTTCGTCATCCGAGCAGACAGGGGCATCAATGATATTCCGAGACAGGTCAAACTCCACCTCGATCGAACAAGTTTGAAGTTTCAAGCCGCGAACCGCGGCTTGGGCCTCAATCATGGAACGATACCGTCCTATCATCGAAGCGAAGGCTGGCAATGTCGCGGAAGACTCTTCTGACAGGTCTATTCGAATTTTGGACGTCGAATTTTCTTGTGCCAATGAATGGAGTTTGCCAACGCCCCAGTAGCCATTAACGTCGTTGTTACGGCTCACGAACGATCTGGCGATATCGATCGCAACACCCTTGAAAACCTTCCTTCGAGCCATATCGGTCTCCGGGCAAGCGATGTCCGAAGACGTCGGAGGGGCGGACTCAAATCATCCCTTTCGGTCCGGGTCGGAGAAGGCGCTCCGCCAGACTTCCTTGTGGATGATGTTGGCGACTTTAGCCCCGCCTGACTCGGGCTCCTTTCAGGTGAAGGCGTCGGCCATTGACGCCTTTTTCCTGCCGATGAAATCCTTCAGCCCGTCGTCGATGCCCGGATCGAGATACGGCGCCTCGTAGCTTTCCAACCAGCGGCGGGCGAGTTCGTTGGCGCGCTGCGGCGCGGTCTTTTCGCCTTCGGCCAACCACTGCTCGTAGGAATTGTTATCGGCGATGTTGGAACGGTAGAAGGCGGTCTGGAAATTGGCCTGGGTGTGGTCACAGCCGAGATAATGGCTGCCTGGACCCACCTGGCGGATGGCATCCATCGCCTGGCCGTTTTCCGACAGGTCGACGCCTTCCGAGAACTTCTGCGTCATGCCGAGCTGGTCGATGTCCATCATGAACTTTTCGTAGCAGGAGGCGAGCCCGCCCTCGAGCCAGCCGGCCGAATGCAGCACGAAATTGGTGCCGGCAAGGATCGTCGAGTTCAGCGTGTTGGCGCTCTCGTACGCCGCCTGCGCGTCCGGGACTTTCGAGGCGCACAGCGAACCACCGGTGCGGAACGGCAAGCCGAGCCGGCGCGCGAGCTGCGCCGCGCCATAGGAAACCAGCGACGGCTCCGGCGTGCCGAAGGTCGGCGCGCCCGACTGCATCGAGATCGACGAGGCGAAGGTGCCGAACAGCACCGGTGCGCCCGGCCGGATCAGCTGCGTGAACGACGCGCCGGCCAGCACTTCGGCCAGAACCTGGGTCAGCGTGCCGGCGACCGTCACCGGGCTCATCGCGCCGGCGAGGATGAACGGCGTGACAATGCAGGCCTGGTTGTGGCGCGAATAGACCTTCAGCGCCCCCAGCATGGTCTCGTCGAACACCATCGGCGAATTGGCGTTGATCAGGCTGGTCAGCACCGTGTTGTTCTCGACGAAATCGTCGCCGAACACGATTTTTGCCATCGCCACCGTGTCCTCGGCGCGCTCCGGCGCGGTGACCGAGCCCATGAACGGCTTGTCCGAATATTTGATATGACTGTAGATCATGTCGAGATGGCGCTTGTTGACCGGCACGTCGACCGGCTCGCATACCGTGCCGCCCGAATGGTGGATCGACGGCGCCATATAGGCGAGCTTCACGAAATTGCGGAAATCCTCGATCGTTGCATAGCGCCTGACGCCGTCGAGGTCGCGCACGAAGGGTGGTCCGTAGACCGGCGCGAAGACGGTGGCGTTGCCACCGATCTGCACTGAGCGCTCGGCATTGCGGGCGTGCTGGGTATAGACGGACGGCGCTGTCTTCAACAGCGAGCGGCAGAGGCCTTTCGGGAAATGCACGCGCTCGCCCTTGACGTCGGCGCCGGCCTCTTTCCACAGCTGCAGCGCCTCGGCGTCGTCGCGAAAGATGATGCCGATCTCTTCGAGCACCGTGTCGGTGTTTTTCTCGATCAGCGCCAGCCCTTCCTCGTCCAGCACCTCATAGACGTTGATCTTGCGCTTGATGTAGGTGAGCTGGGTGCCGGGGCCGCCACCCGAGCGCGCTGCCCGCCGGGCAGCGGCACCACCGCTGGCGGCACGTCCGCGCCGCGCGTTTGACGCTTCCTGGTCGACCGGCGCGTTCTCACTCATGATCGTTCTTCCCTGACTTTTGTTCTGGCATAATTGTTACGGCCGCATATTGCGCCTTCTGGCCGGATCGTAGCCATGCACCCTATTCGAAACGGCCCGCCAGCGCCAACGCCTGTCGCAAAATCGACAAGAATTCCAATAGATTTGCGGTCGCTTTCCTTTTGCGGGAAGTCGCAAATCAGCTATGGACGCAAGGCTGTAGCGGGTTAGGTATTGACGTGATATTTGAGGCCCCGCAACTGTATCCGTGCGGCAAGGAGCTGGATTAAAAATGGCCGACGACGAGATCATCCTTTCCGAGCTTTCCGACGACGAGCTCGTGCAGCAGATGCACGACGACCTTTATGACGGGCTGAAGGAAGAGATCGAGGAAGGCACCAATATCCTTCTCGAGCGCGGCTGGGCGCCTTACAAGGTGCTGACCGAGGCACTGGTCGAAGGCATGCGCATCGTCGGCGAGGATTTTCGCGACGGCATCCTGTTCGTGCCGGAAGTGCTGTTGTCCGCCAACGCGATGAAAGCCGGCATGTTCATCCTGCGTCCGCTGCTCGCCGCCACCGGCGCGCCTAAGCAGGGCAAGATGGTGATCGGCACCGTCAAGGGCGACATCCACGACATCGGCAAGAACCTTGTCGGCATGATGATGGAAGGCGCCGGCTTCGACGTCATCGACCTCGGCATCAACAATGCGGTGGAAAAATATCTCGACGCCATCGAGCAGCACCAGCCCGACATCATCGGCATGTCAGCGCTGCTGACGACGACCATGCCCTACATGAAGGTCGTCATCGACACGATGAAGGAAAAGGGCATCCGCGACGACTATGTCGTGCTGGTTGGCGGCGCGCCGCTCAACGAGGAGTTCGGCAAGGCCGTCGGCGCCGACGCCTATTGCCGCGACGCCGCCGTGGCGGTCGAGACCGCCAAGGACTTCATGAAGCGCAAGCACAACGTCCGCGCTTCGGCCTGAGCTGGCGAGGAGAAGACAGGAGCATCAGTACGGAAGCCCGTACTGATGCTATGATAAAGGCCGATGCGGCGCGTAACGCTGGCATGTCAAAACATTTAGTAAGCGACAGCGATCCGCGTAGCGAACATACCCGATGAAACCATTAAACGGGACGTTGAGCGCGGCAAGCCTTGCTCGGGGCGTTCGGGCGGGTTGAAACGCCTATTCTGACTCTTTCGCCTCTTCCTTTTTCAGGACCGGCGTGTCGGCAGTTGTCGTATTTGCAATGCTTGCGACTTTGGTTTGCTGATCTACGCTTGCAGCTTTGGTTTGCTGATCTACGGAAGCCGTCGTTTTGGTGTGGCCAACACATTCCGCTGCGGCGCCGGACACAGAAAGGCCCAGAGCGGCGACAACTAAGAGAGCGGTCTTCATCGTAAGGCTCCTAGTTTCGTTGTTGAGGGTACTAGAAAAGGGTAACGGCATATCCCCTGCTCGAAAAGTCAAATTTTCGTGCCTGCCCCCGAAGAAAACAATTGCAACAGGCGGACACGACGTCCGCGCCTCGGCCCGATCTCGGCGAATTCGGCATGCACACTAAACCGAGTCGCGCCTTGCAGCGCGACTTTGCTGTTCCCAGATGTTACAAGGACTTAACGCGCATCGCTTGAACTACGTTGATCGCGATGCGCGTTGATGAGATTGCGGATCAGGGATTCTCGACGGTGTCCTCAACCGCGTTTGCTGTCGATTTGACGTCCTTGCCGACGCCGCGGACGGTGTTGGCGCAGGCCGAAAGTGCCAGGGCGCAAGCGAGAATGGCAATGGGTGTAAGGCGCAACAGTTTCATGGACGGTGTCTCCCTCGTTCGATAGATTCGAAACAAATAGCAACGAAACCCGGTTCTATGAGCGCCGTGCAAAAACTACAACCCGATCAAGGCGACAGGCTGCTCGTCATCGCCTGCGGGATGATTGCGCGCGAAGTTCTGGCCGTCAAGGAGCAGCTGGGGCTCGACCATCTCGACCTGACCTGCCTGCCGGCGGAGTTCCATTTCTACCCGGACCGCATCGCGCCGGCCATGGACAAGGCAATCGAGAAGGCCAAGGCGGATGGCTATAGAAACATCTTCGTCGGCTACGCCGATTGCGGCACCGGCGGCCTGCTCGACCGCGTCTGCGAGAAGCATGGCGTCAAACGCATGGCCGGGCCGCATTGCTTTGCCTTCTACCAGGGCATGGACGCCTATGCGAAGGTCGCCGATGACGACATGATGTCGTTCTACATGACCGACTTCCTGTGCCGCCAGTTCGACGCCTTCTTCATGAAGCCGCTCGGCCTCGACAGGCATCCGGAGCTGATCAAGGACTATTTCGGCAATTACGAGAAGCTGATCTATATCGCCCAGACCGACGATCCGGAACTCGACAAGGTCGCCGAGAAGGCCGCGAAAATGCTCGGCCTCGCTTATGAGCGCCGCTCGACCGGTTATGGCGACCTGACGGCGGAGCTGGCCAGCGCCGCACACGGCTGACCGTTCGATCAGGCGGTCCCTTCTTCCGCTGCAAGCGCGGCGAGCACATCGGCAAAGCTCGTCTTGCAGACGAAGCCCAGCCTGTCCCTCGCCCGCGAGGCGTCGTAGACACGGTCGATCGAGGAAAACATCGTCCAGCCTTTCCGCGCATAGAGTGCCGGAAATTCCGGAAAATAGCGCGCCACGACGGACGGTGCGTCGGCGATCAATGCCTCGCAATCGTCGGGTCGGAACGGCGTTGGCGCTGAGACGATGACGATGTCGAAGCCTAGCTGTGGCGCCTTCTCCAGCGCCGCGGCATGAGCCTCGGCGGCATCTTCCACGGTCAGCCGGCGAAACAACAGCTCATTGGCCTTGATGTTGGCGTCCGACTGCTCGATCGCATGCCCCATGTCGTCTGCTTCGGGAAAAAACCTTGCGGTGCGCAGCACGATCACCGGCAGTCCGGACTGAATGTGATAGAGGCGGCAAAGATGTTCGGCCGAAAGCTTGGTGACGCCGTAGATGTTGCGCGGCTCGGGCGACATGTCTTCCGTCAACCAGGCGGCCTTGCGCGCACCGCCGGTCAAGCCGGCGCGTATGGCTTTCGAGATCATCAGCGAGGTCGTCGACGTGAAGACGAAGCGCTGAATGCCTGATGCCACCGCCGCGTCGAGCAGGTTGAGCGTGCCGCGCACATTCGTCTCGATGAAATCCTCATTACGTTGGTGTTCGATGTCAGGCTTGTGCAGCGCGCCGCTGTGGATGATCGCCTCGATGTGATTTTTGCTGACCGTCCGCATGACCAGATCACGGTCGGCGACCGAGCCGATCACCTGCGTTTGCACCGACGGGACGGGATCGAGGCCGACGAGGTCATGGCCAAGGGCCCGCAGGCGCGGCGCCAGCGCGCTGCCCAGCCAGCCTGACGATCCCGTAAGCAAGATCCGCATCGGCGAAACCACGAATTTTAACCTGGCCGCTGTTAAGCACGGATGACAGGCCTCCGCGAACGGGTAAGTTATGTGCCAAACGAGAAAACAGGCTGTTCCAGCCATCGACCGGGAAACGCACCGATGATTGCTCGCCTCTTGATTGCCGCCGCAGGCGTTGTCTGCTTCGCCCTGCCCGCGCTCGCCGATGGCGAGGTGCAGAAGCTGATCACGCCCGCCGACAAGGTGAGGCTCGACAAATATGATGAGACGCGTAAGGCCGCCCTTGATGAAGCCAAGGCCGGCGACGCCGCCGAGGTCAAGCAGCTCGACGCCTTGCTGGCAAAGCCGCTGGTCTCGTTTTCCGACA
>NZ_RZTI01000163.1:0-11807 GCF_003997275.1 Mesorhizobium sp. M6A.T.Ce.TU.002.03.1.1 | reverse complement strand
CAAGGGGGAGGGATCAGGCCGCTGCCTTGAGCGACGCCTTTTGCGTGGCAAAGGCCCAGTCGAGCCACGGCAGCAGCGCTTCGAGGGAGGAGGTCTCGACCGTCGCCCCGCACCAGATGCGCAGGCCGGGCGGCGCGTCGCGATAGGCGCCGATGTCGTAGGCGACGCCTTCCTTGTCGAGCGTCGAGACGATGCCCTTGGCGAACGCCGCCTGGCCGTCGGCATTGAGTGCTGCGACATCCGGGTCGGTGAAGGAAAGGCAGACGGACGTGTTCGACCGCGTCGCCGGGTCGGTGGCCAGATGGCCGAGCCATGAGGATTTGCGGACGAAGCCGTCGAGAACGGCGGCATTGGCGTCGGCACGGGCAATCAGCGCGTCGAGGCCGCCGATCGACTTCGCCCAACGCAGCGCGTCGAGATAGTCCTCCACGCACAGCATCGACGGCGTGTTGATCGTCTCGCCCTTGAAGATGCCTTCGATGAGCTTGCCGCCCGTGGTCAGGCGGAAGATTTTCGGCAGCGGCCAGGCCGGCTTGTAGCTTTCCAGCCGCTCGACGGCGCGCGGGCTGAGGATCAGCATGCCGTGCGCACCTTCGCCGCCCAGCACCTTCTGCCAGGAGAAGGTGACGACGTCGAGCTTCTGGAAATCGAGCCTTTGCGCAAAGGCCGCCGAAGTGGCGTCGCAGATGGTCAGGCCGCGGCGAGCGGCCGGGATGAAATCGCCGTTCGGCACACGCACGCCCGATGTCGTGCCGTTCCAGGTGAAGACCACGTCGCGGTCGAAATCGATTTTTGTCAGGTCCGGCAGCGCGCCGTAACCGGCTTCGATCCTGCGCACGTCGGCAAGCTTCAGCTGCTTGACCACATCGGTGACCCAGCCGGAACCGAAACTCTCCCAGGCGACCATGTCGACGCCGCGTTCACCGAGCAGCGACCACAGCGCCATCTCAACCGCGCCGGTATCCGACGCCGGCACGATGCCGATGCGATAGTCTGCCGGAACCTGAAGTATCTCCCGCGTCAGCTCGATCGCCTGCTCGAGCTTGGTCTTGCCGATCTTGGCGCGATGCGAGCGTCCGAGCGCGGCATTGATCAGCGCCTCGACCGACCAGCCGGGGCGTTTTGCACAGGGACCTGAGGAAAAATTGGGATTTGCCGGACGGAGTCCGGGCTTCGTATGCGTCGTCATCGTGGTCTATCCTTCCAGATAGTGGCCCCTCGTTGGGGAGGGGTGGCCCACGGACGGCGATATGCGTTCAGGCGTCAGGCGTCAAGGGGAAAGTTTTTGTCGCTGACAGGATACTGGTCACCTGTGGTGAGAATGTCATGGCCTCAAAAACACGAACGGCGAACCCGAAGATCCGCCGTCTGATTGTCGCCTGCGCGGCTCCTACCAGAGGTCGTAACGCAACCCGATCTTGACTTGATGATTGCTGATTCCTTTGCGGATCGGATACGAATCCAGATCCTCTGCGGTGGCATATTCGGCGTCGGGCGCGGAAAAATACTGATAGCCCAGATCAACGGAGACATTCTTGGACACTCGATAGGCAAGGCCCGCATTCAGCGTATAGGCAAGGGAATACTGGGTCTTGTTGTCCTGCAGAACGAAATCGTCGGCGGGGTCATCATTGTCGGTGAAATAGCTCGCCGAAAGCTTGCGCTTGCTCTGGACGACGCCGATACCCGCGCCGAGATAGGGCGTGATCCCGACATAGGTGCCAAGATCGACATAGCCATTGAGCATGCCCGAAAAGGCGTAGTTCTCCAGGGATGCTGATGCCACGGTCGCCTCTGCCGCAATCGCTGAATCGTCATAGCCGACGCCAATCTCGTTGCCGAGCAGATAGCCGAGATTGAGGTCGGCACGCAGATAGTCGTTGAAATGGTAACCGAAGCCGATGCTGGCAAAGATCGGATCTTCTTTGTCGCTGAAGCTCGCCGGCGTGAAGGCGAAATCCTCATTTTCGAAGCTCTCTTCCGGTAAATAAGCGACATCGCCGCGCAGATACCATCCCGAACCAACTTCGACCGGCACGTAGTCCGGCGCCTGGTCGACATAGATCGGCGGATCGTAGTCGGCGCCGAGTGCCTGCGACAGCGGCGTCAGGGCGATTGCTGCAAGCGCCAGCGCTATGCGCGATTTGAATGTCATGATCCGGCTCCCGAAGGTGGCGCCATCGCAATCGCAAGCGCCGTTTCAGGAAGCATTGTTAACCATAGTGGTTAAGTGGCGGTTAAGGATAACAGGGCGTTAGCGAATTGATTTTTATGAGCTTCCCGACACAAACGAAAACCGCCCGGCTTTGCCGGGCGGTCCGTAAACCTGCTGTCGAAGCGATTACTTGGTGTAGACCGGTTCGGGTTCATAGGCGATCGGTTCCGGCTGGGCGCAGCCGGAGTTGCCGAACTGATAGCGCAGACCGCCGCGCACTTCATGCACATTGATGCCCTTGTCATGTCCGGGACCGACATCGCTGGCGAAGTCGAACATCTTGCCGCCTTCGATATGGCTGAAGCGGTAACCGAGATCGAGCTTGACGCGATCGGTCAGGCAGTAGGAGGCGCCCGCCATCGCCGCATAGGCAAAGCGCCAGCCCTTGCCGCCGCTATGCTCAAACGTATCGTCGTCAATGGTGTTGTGCAGCTTGTCCCACTTGACCCAGGCGCCGCCGATGCCGGCGCCGACATAAGGCGTGATGCCGTGCCAGGTGCCGATATCGACATAGGCATTGGCCAGGAGCAGCAGCGCCGTATAAGACGACGTGTCGGTCGAAGTGCAGGGGTTGATGCCGCAGAAGCCGCTGGTCGAGCCGCGGAAATCGGATTTGCTCATCCAGTCCGCGGTCAGGTCGGTGCGAAAATGCTGGTTGATCTGGTAACCGACGCCGGCACCGGCCGAGAAGGCGCTCTCCAGCTTGCCGCTGTCGAAGCGACCAGTACCGGGTGTGTCACCGTAGGTGATGTAGTCGGCGCCGCGAAACTTCGACCAATGATAGTCGATGTCGCCGCGAATGTACCAGCCGCCATATTCGGCCGGCTGCTCGTAGACGGCCGGTGGCGGGGCCGGCTCGATCACGGGCGGCTCGACGAAGTCGGCGGCGAACACTGGTCCGGCTACGCCCGCGAGCAGCGCGGCAAAGAGGGCCATTCTTGCTGTATTGAACATGCTTGTCACCCCTGAGAACCCTCGGCACAGCGAACGCGTCCGAATGTGATTGGCTTCAGTCGTGGATAATGAATTGGAAAAGTTAAAAGGCGTTTAACCGTATCGCTTAACCATGAATCTCTAGAATTCGAGGAAACTTGCGGCCATAGCTCAACGAAAAAGCCCGCCGAAAGGCGGGCTTCAGACTGGCAAAAGCTGCAGGATCAGGCGGCGCTGCGTGTTTCCGAGATGATCTCGACGATGTCGTTGACGACGGCCTCGACCAGTTGCTGGTCGTCGCCTTCCGCCATGACGCGGATGAGCGGCTCCGTGCCGGATGGCCGGATGACCAGGCGACCGGCCTTGCCCAGGCGGTGGCGTGCATCTTCGATCGCTGCCTTGACCGGGGCTTCCTCGAGCGGCTTACCGCCGGAAATGTGGACGTTCTTCAGAAGCTGCGGCACCGGCTCGAACTTCTTCGACAGCTCGCTGACCGGCCGGTTCTGCCGCTTGATGCAGGCGAGCACCTGGAGCGCCGAGACGAGGCCGTCGCCGGTCGTGGAAAAATCGGACAGCACGATGTGGCCAGACTGCTCGCCGCCGACATTCAGGCCGTGCGCACGCATGTGCTCGACGACGTAGCGGTCGCCGACCTTGGTGCGGTGCAACTGCAGGTTCATGTCGCCGAGGAAGCGTTCGAGCCCAAGATTGGACATCACCGTCGAGACGACGCCGCCGCCGGCCAGCCGGCCGCTCTGATGCCAGGACTCGGCGATCAGCGCCATGATCTGGTCGCCATCGACGATCGCGCCATTCTCGTCGACGATGACGACGCGGTCGGCGTCGCCGTCGAGCGCGATGCCGATATCGGCGCGCACTTCGTGCACCTTCTTCTGCAGGCCGGCCGGATGGGTCGAGCCGCACTCCTTGTTGATGTTGAAGCCGTTGGGCTCGACATTGATGGCGACGACCTCGGCGCCGAGTTCCCACAGCGCCTCGGGCGCCACCTTGTAGGCAGCGCCATTGGCGCAATCGACGACGATGCGGAGGCCGGAAAGCGACATCGATCGCGGCAGCGTGCGTTTGGCGAATTCGATATAGCGGTCATGGACGCCGTCGACGCGCTTGGCGCGGCCGAGCCCATCCGAATCGGCGAGCGCCAGGTCGATATCCTTGTCGAGCATCCCCTCGATGCGCTCCTCGATCTCGTCGGAGAGCTTGTAGCCATCCGGGCCGAACAGCTTGATGCCGTTGTCATAGTAAGGATTGTGCGAGGCCGAGATCATCACGCCGATGTCGGCGCGCAACGAGCGCACCAGCATGGCGACTGCGGGCGTCGGAATCGGGCCGAGCAGGAACACGTCCATGCCGGCGGCGCAGAGGCCCGACACCATCGCATTCTCGATCATGTAGCCGGAAAGTCTGGTGTCCTTGCCGAGCACGACGCGGTGGCGATGATTGCCGCGCTGGAACGAAAGGCCAGCGGCCATGCCGACCCTCATGGCGATCTCCGCCGTCATTGGAAACCTGTTGGCGCGCCCGCGAATGCCGTCCGTACCGAAATAACTTCCTGCCATACTAGTCAGCTTCCCGATGGTTCTTTCCCGGCACGTCATGCCACAAATTGGCCCGAGCCCTATCATCACAATGCATGATTATATGCCTCCAATCCTTAGAAAATTGTTGTTTTGTGTGTTTTGTGTCACGCCACTGTATTGATTTTCAAGTTCCCTGCTCTGATTGCGGCAGCAGCGTTCAGGAACTTCAACTCAAACCGCATCTGGATTCTTGATGTGTGTCAGTATGGCTTTGAATTCGGAATCCCCGCGTCGTTCTGCTCCAGACCGAGGTGAATTCAGGATCCGCCGCACCAGCCGGCTCGACTGGCTGTCATGCGAGGCAGTCTCCTGACTGCGAACCGCTATATACGCGCTCTCCGTGCAAATGCACCCGGAAAAACTTGGCTGCGAGACAGCGCCCGGCAACGATTTCATCACCTTATCGGAAAGAATACACTTTCCGGCACTTTTTACGCTACTTGGCATCTGGCGCAACCAGCCGTTGAGCGCTATTGATTTGCTGGGACATATCATGAACCGCTGTAGGGAGAAAATGCATGCTCATCCATCGACTTGCCACTTTGACGGGTCTTGCCGTCGTGACCTTGTTCCTGGCGGCGCCTGCCAATGCGCTGACCATGGCCGAGTGCAGCACCAAGTATAACGCGGCCAAGGACGCCGGAACACTTGGCGGGCAGAACTGGAACCAGTTCCGCAAGGCCGAATGCGGCACCGACGCCGGCGCCACGGCAGAACCCGCCAAGCCGACGACCAAGGCGGCAGCAGCCACTGGCGATGACGTCGCGCCGGGCCTGACGGCGAAAGAGTGCAGCACCAAGTATCAGGCAGACAAGGCCGCCGGCACACTGAACGGCCTGACCTGGAACCAGTATCGCAAGACTGAATGCACCGCCGGCGCTACCGCTGCGGCAGCACCGGCCGCGGCAGCACCGGCTGCGACGGCAGCGGCCACTGATGACTCGGCACCGGGCCTGACGGCGAAAGAATGCAGCACCAAATATCAGGCTGCAAAGGCTGCCGGCACGCTGAACGGCATGAAGTGGAACGACTTCCGCAAGAGCGCATGTGCCGCCGGCGCCACTGCGACGGTAGAACCCGCCGCAGCGACGACCAAGGCAGCGGCAACTGCGGACGCCGGCAAAGGCCTCAGCATGGCGGACTGCAGCGCCAAGTATCAGGCGGCCAAGACCGGCAACACGCTGAACGGCATGAAGTGGAACGACTTCCGCAAGAGCCAGTGCGGTGCCGGTGCATCCGACGACGACACCGTGCCGGCTGCCGATGAGGCCAGCTACACCAGCGACCCGGAAACACCGACCGTCGGCGCTCCCCAAGGTGTGAAGTTTCCGAAAGCGATCTCCCAGAAATACAGCACCGAAACCCCGGCCAAAGGCCGTATGCATACCTGCCTCGATCAGTACTACGCCAACAAGGACGCCAATGCGCTGGGCGGCCTCAAGTGGATCCAGAAGGGCGGCGGCTTCTACAGCCTGTGCAATGCCGCACTGAAGAGCTAATAGATAGCAGCATCTGAACGAAAGCCCGCGAACCGCAAGGTTCGCGGGCTTTTTTGTTCGCCGCTTCAGGAGAGGCCACTCTTGCGTTGCAAGGAGGCGCCATCGACGACGCTGCCAATCTCCCCCCTCGTGGGGGAGATGCCCGGCAGGGCAGAGGGGGGCGCGAAGGATCGCTGCTTTCATTCTAGTTTGGATTCCTCGCCTCCCCGAAAAGGGGGAGAGGTGGCTCGGCGAAACCGAGGCGATGAGGGAAATTCGAACTAACAGCCAGAGTGAAGTTCGCCCTAGCCCCAAGATGCCGGCGGGACAGTGCCCCCCTCTGTCCTGCCGGACATCTCCCCCACGAGGGGGGAGATTGGCCGCCACACCGGCTTTCGCCGATCGCCAACGTTGCAGGTCGGGTACAGGTCGCGGACAATTCCGCAGTCCTCTCCACCTCCTGAACAAAAAACGCCGCGGTCCAAGCCGCGGCGTTTTCGAAATCAACCTCTTGGGCCGGACCCTAGCTTGACGGCTGAGGCTCCATGCCGCCTTCGGGCTCCGGACCCTTCTTGCGTCGGCTGCCGGACTTCGGCACGGCCGAGCCACGGCTCGGCGGCGTGTCGTCGCCGAGATCGCGGGCGGGCTTGTGGCCGGCGATCAACTGCTTGATCTCCTCGCCTGACAGCGTCTCATATTCCAACAGCCCCTGCGCCAGCGCGATCCATTCCTTCTTCTTCTTGGTCAGGATGGATTTCGCCGTCGAATAGGCCTCGTCGATCAGCCGGCGCACTTCGGCGTCGATGATCTGCGCCGTCTCTTCCGAGACGTTCTGCGTGCGCGCCACCGAATGGCCGAGGAACACTTCCTCCTGGTTGTCGCCATAGGCGACGTGGCCGAGCTTGTCGGAGAAGCCCCAGCGCGTGACCATGGCGCGCGCCAGCTTGGTTGCCTGCTCGATGTCCGAGGAGGCGCCCGAGGTGATGTTCTCCTTGCCGAACTTGAACTCCTCGGCGACGCGGCCACCCATCATGATGGCGAGGCGCGAGATCATGTATTTGTAGCTCATCGAATAGCGGTCGCCTTCCGGCAACTGCATGACCATGCCAAGCGCCCGGCCGCGCGGAATGATGGTCGCCTTGTGCAGCGGATCGGCCGACGGCACGTTCAGCGCCAGGATGGCGTGGCCGGCCTCGTGATAGGCGGTGAGTTCCTTCTCGGCCTGGGTCATGGCCGACGAGCGGCGCTCGGCGCCCATCATGATCTTGTCCTTGGCGTCCTCGAACTCGGCCATGGTGACAAGGCGCTTGTTGCGCCGTGCTGCCATCAGGGCGGATTCGTTGACGAGGTTCATCAGGTCGGCTCCGGAAAAGCCCGGCGTGCCGCGTGCGATCACCTTGAGGTCGACATTGGGCGCCAGCGGCACGTTGCGCACATGCACCTTCAGGATCTTCTCGCGGCCGACGATGTCGGGGTTCGGCACCACCACCTGGCGGTCGAAACGGCCGGGCCTGAGCAGCGCCGGGTCGAGCACGTCCGGTCGGTTGGTGGCGGCGATCAGGATGATGCTTTCGTTGGATTCGAAGCCGTCCATTTCGACCAGCAACTGGTTCAGCGTCTGCTCGCGTTCGTCATTGCCGCCGCCGAGGCCGGCGCCGCGATGGCGGCCGACCGCGTCGATTTCGTCGATGAAGATGATGCAGGGCGCATTCTTCTTGGCCTGGTCGAACATGTCGCGGACGCGGCTCGCGCCGACGCCGACGAACATCTCGACGAAGTCCGAGCCGGAGATGGTGAAGAACGGCACGTTGGCTTCACCGGCGACCGAGCGGGCAAGCAGCGTCTTGCCGGTTCCGGGAGGGCCGACAAGCAGCACGCCGCGCGGAATCTTGCCGCCAAGCCGCTGGAACTTCTGCGGATCACGCAGGAATTCGACGATCTCCTCCAGATCCTGCTTGGCTTCGTCGACGCCGGCGACATCCTGGAAGGTGACGCGGCCATGCGCTTCGGTCAAAAGCTTGGCCTTCGACTTGCCGAAGCCCATGGCGCGGCCGGAGCCGGACTGCATCTGGCGCATGAAGAATATCCAGACGCCAAGGATGAGGATCATCGGCAGCCAGGAGATGAGATAGCCGAACAGCGAATTGGAGCCGTCGGATTCAGGGCGCGCATTGATGGTGACGTTCTTGTCCTGCAGCCTCGAAACCAGCGACGGATCGCCAGGCGAATAGGTCTGGAAGCCGGTAGAGGTGTCGGTATAGGTACCGGAAATGCGGGCACCCGCGATGGTCACCGTCTTGACCCGGCCGGCCGCGACATCCTGCAGGAACTGCGAATAGGGGACATCGCTCGCCGCTCCGCGCGTCTGCGGCGTCTGGAACAGATTGAAGAGAGCGATGAGCAGGACCGCTATGATCGCCCAGAGCGCGAGATTGCGATAATTCGGATTCATCAATTGTCCCGTTGGCGTCCGCTGGCGGACACGCGTCGTGAGAGGAAACTTGGGTCTAACATAGGGATGGCGTCCTCCCTTGCCAAGCAGAACAGCATGTCGCGGTTAAGCTTTCGCCCATCATCAACCGGCAGTATGGCCGCTGAAAGGCGTGGTAGGGAGGAGCGGCGCGCCGATCAGCGCGGCGACAGTTCCGGCCGGCGCCAGGTCGAAGGACGGCAGGAAGCGGGCAAAGGGCGCGACGACCGGGCATACCGCCATTCGTGGCAAGGCCGGGCTGTCCTGCACCGGACCAAGGCTTTCGCCTGGATGTTCACTTGAGCGCCACAACACCGGCTCGGCCGCCAGGGCCGCGCGGACAAGGCTTGGCGGCGTGCCGTCTTCGGCAATTTCACGTTTTGCGGCACGAGCCGCGCCGAGCGGCGCGATCAAAAATGCATCTGGCTCGTCGCCCAATGTGATCCTCCGGCGGCCGTCCCAGAGTGCATCGTCCACGGCAGGAGCAGCGGGCGGCAGGTTGCGGGTTTCGCGACGCAGGAAAATGCCGGCACGCCGTGCATCGACCACCGTCCGCGACAATGTGGCGCAAAACGGGTTAGCATAAAATGGCATCACGCAAGATGGCCTGGGCCTCAGCCGGGCAAACAGCGCCTCGCTGCGAGCCTGGTCGGGCAGAAAGGCAACGCCGCCGACAGTCGCCAGCAGGATGCGCAGCGCATAGACGGCCGCGAGGTCGTCGCCGGCCGTCGCAAAACCCGGATCGAGACGGATAAGGCCATCGGCGGGCCTGCTGGCAAAGCCACGGATCAACGCGGCCGCGCGATGGCCAAGCTGTTCGCGCTCCACGGCAGCCCGTGCGGCCAGCGCCATCGCGTCTTCCTGCGCACCATTGCCATCGGCAAGTGCTGCGCGGATGCGCGGCCGCTCGAAAGCCTCGTCGTCATTGGTCGGGTCTTCGGCCCAGCCGACGTTCGCGCGCCGCAGGACTTCGCGCAGCGCCGCACGCCGTGTGCCGAGAAGCGGCCGTGCGATCCAGATCCGCCAGTCGTAAAGGGTTGCGGGCGCCATGCCGGCAAGGCCTCGCCCTGCCTCTCGCGGCCCCTCCTGGCGCGCGTGCCGCATCAGCACGGTCTCGGCCTGGTCGTCGGCAGTGTGGCCGGTCAGGATCAGGCCGATGCCCTCCGCCTGCGCTGCCTCGGCCAGCAGCCGGTAGCGCGCCTCTCGCGCGGCAGCCGGCAGGCCGGTCGACGGCTTGCGCCCGGACCAGACCATGATGCGGTGGGCAATGCCGCGCGCGGCGCAAAGCCTGGCCACGGCTTGCGCTTCCGCTGCCGAGCCCGGCCGCAGATTGTGGTCGATCGTCACAGCCAGCAATTTCGTTGCAGGCGCGCTGCGGTCGAGGTGATCTTTGATGAGAAGGAGAAGGGCGGTCGAGTCGCTGCCGCCGGACACGGCCGCAACAGCGCCGTTGGTAAAGTCGATCTGCGAAAAAACCGAAAGGTCAGGCTCGGTTTCGAGCATCAATGCATGTCGCCCAAAAGTGGGCCCGGTTTTGGGGCAACGACATGCAAGAGAAAAACTAGCACGCCGCGAGCGCCCTTTCCTGTTTGACACGTTCCTTGAGCGTGCCGGAAACGTTAGGATAGCGCTTGCCGATCTCGCCGAAAGTGGCGCAGGCCACGTCGCGCTGGTTCAATCCGACCAGCGACACGCCGAGCTTCAGCAGCATGTCGGGAGCCTTCTTGGCCTTCGGATAGTCCTTGCTGGCGGCGAGGAAAGTCTCGGCCGCGTCGCGGTATTTCTGCTGGCCGAGCAGTGACTCACCCAGCCAGTAATGCGCGTCCGCCGCCTTGGCGTCCTTGGGGAAGCGGGCGATGTGGTCGCGAAAGCCCTGTTCGGCAGTGCTGTAGTCGCCCGACAAGATGAACTGGTAGGAGTTGCGGTAAAGTTCCTCCGGGTCGTCGGTGGCAGGCAGCGCCGCAACCACCGTATTGTCGGACTTGCCGGCCTGCGTGCCGGCTTGATCGTTAGTGGCTGGGGCGGTGTTCTGCGCCGGTGCATGTGCCTGCGTGTTGCCGTCGGCGTCGACTACATTGCCGTTCTTGTCGACGGTGATGGTGCCGAACGTCTTCGGAGGCGTGCCCGGGATCACCCTGCCGGGTTCGCCAGTCGGCGATTCGACGATGACGTCCTCGCCCTGGGCGCCGGCGGGCGGTGTGCCCGCATCGGCCGGCGCATGCGTCGCCGGAGCCTCGGCGACGCTGCTGTCGGTGTTGGTGGTGGCGTCCGACTTTTTCTGCTCCGCTGGTTGCGGCGCGCCTTGCGAACCGCCTTCCAGCTGCTGGAAGCGGAACTCGTTGTCTTCCTGCTGCTTGCGGATCTGCTCCTGCATCTGCAGGACCTGGAAGTTGAGCTCCTCGATCTTGCCGTTCATTTGCCGGAGCTGCTCCTGCAGTGCGGTAGTGCCGGTGCCATCCTGTGCGAACTGAACCTGATCCGGCTTTTTCTTTTCACCGAAAATGCCGAGCGTCGGCAGGTGGAAGGAAAAACCGCCTTTCGACGGTTGTTGCTCGTTGCCGCTTGCCCCGGTACCGGCAGCAAGTGCGGCGACGCTTGATACGAGCAGCAGCGCAAGCGTGCCGCTCAAGACCGATCTGAAATGCATGTGCCTCTCGCCGTGAAATTGTTTGCCTGTTGCATGCCTTCCGATCGGAGTGGGACCGTCAGGCGCCTTGGCTCTTAGCAGGACGCAGGACTTCGGCCAAATTTTGTTTCAAGTCTCATATCCGGGTGCCGGACATGAAAAAGGCGGCCGTCGCCGCCTTTCGCACATATGTGTTGCATTTCTGCCGATCAGGAATTGCCGATCAAGAACCGGCGCCGCTGAGCGTGGTGACGGCGCGGCGGTTCTGCGACCAGCAGGAGATGTCGTCGCAAACCGCGACCGGACGCTCCTTGCCGTATGAAATAGTCTTCAGGCGCTGGCCGGAAACACCCCTGGCGACGAGGAAGTCGCGGGTGGCGGCGGCACGGCGGGCACCGAGCGCCAGATTGTATTCGCGCGTGCCGCGCTCGTCGGCATGGCCTTCGATGACGATGGCATACTGCCCATACTGGTTGAGCCACATCGC
>NZ_RZTI01000162.1:0-11899 GCF_003997275.1 Mesorhizobium sp. M6A.T.Ce.TU.002.03.1.1 | reverse complement strand
CACCTCGTCGCTGAGCTGCCGCACGATCTCGGCGCTCTTGCGGATATCGGCTTCGTCGAGAGCGACGCCCATGGTCGAGGCTATCCCCATGAGCTGGGCGGTCAGCTCGCCGTAGCGCGCGTCGCCTTTGCGCGTCAGCTGCACAAGCTTCGAGCGCCGGTGCTTCGGATTGTCGATGAATTCGACGAGCCCCTCGGCCGCAAGCTCATCCGCAAGCCGCTGCATGCGCTGACGGCTGGTGGGCCGCATCTGGGCGATCTGCGGCACGGTGAGCGGACCAAGCAGCGCCAGGCTTCGCATGAAGCCGAACGCACCGCCGCCCCAACTGGTGATGAGCCCGGTCTTCTGGCCGAGAGCCCGTATCCTGAAGAAGCACTGGGCCACTTCGAGCATCAGCTCGGTGATCGCCTCGGCCTTGCCGTCAACGATGGGGTCCGCCCCAGTCCCGTGTCGTGCCGACGCCATCGCTTCCGTTCCCTTTGCCTAGGCCAACTTCCTCGATTGACACCGCTGTTGTCAACTTCTAGAATGACACCTTAGTTGTCGTTTCTAGGCGGCTATGGGCTTCGTAGCGCCTCAAGCATCTGCGGGAGCAGACATGGCAATGGCTGGGCAAACCGACACCGAAACCGCAGGCGTCATCGCGAGACCGCCCCTGCTCTTTCTCGCTGCTCTTCTGATTGGCTTCGTCCTGGATCGCCTGCTGCGTTTGCCGTTCCCGGTTGCGGGGGCCTGGATCATCGGCGGCTCGCTGATGCTGATCGGTTTTGCGCTTTTCATCGCGGGCATTCGCAACTTCTCTCTAGCTGCGACGCCGGTGCCGACGAATGAGCCGACGCGCGTGCTGGTGACGACCGGCATCCACGGATGGACGCGCAATCCGATCTACCTCGGCATGTTCCTCGTATACGCCGGCATCGGCGTGGCCGCGCAGAATATTTGGATCCTTGTCCTCACGCTGCCGCTTGCCATCCTGATCCGCTACGGCGTCGTCGCCCGCGAGGAGGCCTATCTCGAGCGGCGCTTCGGCGATGCGTATCGCGACTACAGGCAAAGCGTGCGGCGGTGGCTCTGAGCGGGAAAAGCGCGGACCGGGAAAGCGACCGCGTTGCGTCTGGTTGCGCCAAGGGATCTCGCCAAAAAATGGCGTGCCCCGCCTACACGATGCACGCGGTAAGCGCCCCTGTGCTCGCAATCGCATAATCTTTGAGAGAATATTCCCGGCTTCGCATCTGGCGAGAAACGCGGTTCTTTGATCCGGCGGCCAGCATCCTCGATGCTGTGCATAAGGCTTCGCACTTGGCTTGGCCACCATGATCTAACAACGGACGGGATTCATCATGATCAGGAATACCAACACTTTGCTGTCGTCCTTTTCGGCAACTATAAATCGCCGCACAAGTCTTGCATTACTTTTCGCTTCGGCTGTCGCAATTGCCGGCTTGGCTACGCCCAGTTCGGCCTTTGCCGAGGACAAGAAGGCGATCAAGGTTGGCATCATCAGCGGCGAGGATGAAGACGTGTGGCGCGTCGTCACCGCGCAGGCGGCCGAGAAAGGGCTGACGATCGAGACCGTGGTGTTCAACGATTACACCCAGCCGAACGAGGCGCTGGAACGTGGCGAAATCGACGCCAACGCCTTCCAGCACAAGCCCTATCTCGACAATCAGATCAAGACACAAGGCTATCACATCGTCCCCGTCGGCTATACCGGGGTCTGGCCGATCGGCCTCTATTCCAAGAAATACGCGAAGGTTGCCGAGCTGTCCGAGGGCGCCGTCATCGGAGTGCCGAACGACCCGTCCAATGAAGGCCGGGCGCTGCGCGTCCTGCAGAATGAGGGCCTCATCAAGCTGAAGGACGGCACCGGTATCCTGGCGACAACGGCCGATATCGCCGACAACCCGAAGAAACTGGTCATCAAGGAGCTCGACGCCGGCATCGTCGGGCGTTCGGTGGAAGACCTCGACGCGGCCGTGGTCAACACGGATTGGGCCCTGAAAAGCGGCCTGACCCCCGAAAACCGCATCGCGCAGGAGCCGATCGCCGACAATCCGTATCGCAATTTCATTGCGGTGAAGGCCGGCAACGAGAACGAGCCCTGGGTGAAGACACTGGTGGCTTCCTATCAGAACGAGGCGGTAAAGGCCGAGTTCGACAAGGTCTACAAGGGCACCGGCCTCAGCGCCTATTGATGCGACATGGGTCCGGGGCGTCCCGGGATATGAAAAAAGCGGTCCGCGCCCAGCGCGCGGGCCGCAATCCTATTCTACGGACCGCCGAAACAGGAACGGCCATGAACCAGCATTTCCCCGCAACTGCCAAGATACCGGTCGGCACCCCGGAGCGGCCGGAGGACGTCGTGCGGCTCACCGGGCTGAAGCGCCGCTTCGGCGCGACGCCGGCGCTCGACGGCGTGTCGCTCGCTGTGCAGAAGGGCGAGATTCTCGGCATCATCGGCCGCAGCGGCGCCGGCAAGTCGACGCTGATCCGCTGCCTCAACGGTCTGGAGCGGCCGGATTCCGGCCAGGTCTTCATCGAAGGCCGCGAGATCAGCCGGCTCGGCGAGCGCGAATTGCAGCCGCTCAGGCGGCGCATCGGCATGATCTTCCAGCATTTCAACCTGCTTTCTGCCAAGACCGTCGAGGACAATGTGGCGCTGCCGCTCAAGATCGAAGGCCGTCCCAGGGCCGAACGTCTGGCGCGCGCGGCCGAGCTGCTCGAGCTCGTCGGCCTGTCGGAGAAGGCGAAAGCCTATCCGGCATCGCTGTCGGGCGGCCAGAAGCAGCGCGTCGGCATTGCCAGGGCGCTTGCCGCCCGGCCCGCGCTGCTGCTCTCGGACGAAGCCACCTCGGCGCTGGATCCGGAGACGACCCGCTCCATCCTTGCCTTGCTGAAAGACATCAACCGGCAGCTCGGCCTGACCATTCTGCTGATCACCCACGAGATGGAGGTGATCCGCTCGATCGCCGACCGCGTCGCGGTGATCGACGCCGGCCGCATCGTCGAGGAAGGGCCGGTGTGGTCGGTCTTTGCCGATCCGAAGTCGGCGATCACCCAGAGCCTGCTTAGCGGCATCCGGCCGCAATTGCCGGCGGAGATCGCACGCCGGCTAATGACGGCGGAGGGCGATGAGGCGGTTCTCAGGATCGACGTGGCGGGCGAGGCGGCGCGTAGGCCGCTCCTGTCCGACCTCGCCGCTGCCGTGCCCGGCCCGTTCCGCCTCGTGCATGGCGGCATCGACCATGTCCAGCGGCAGCCTGTCGGAACGCTGTTCCTGGCCGTGCCGGGCAACGACGCAAACCATCTGACGCGGGTGATCGCGTTCCTGAAAGCCCGCGAGGCGCGGGTGGAGGTGCTTGGCCATGTCGCCAGTTTTGCTTGAGCTCCTGCTGCGTTCGATCTGGGAGACGATCCTGATGACGGCCGCGTCCGGATTCATTTCGCTGCTTTTCGGACTGCCGCTCGGCTTGGCGCTGGTCGCCACCGACCGCGGCGGCATCGCCGAAAGCCTGTGGGTGAATCGCGTCCTCGGCGCTGTCATTAACGGCTTCCGCTCGGTGCCGTTCATCATCCTGCTGGTCGCGCTGATCCCGGTGACACGGCTGATCGTCGGCACCTCGATCGGCACCTGGGCTGCGATCGTGCCGCTGTCGATCGCGGCCACGCCCTACTATGCCCGCATCGCCGAAGTGTCGCTGCGCGAGGTCGACCACGGACTGATCGAGGCGGCGCGCGCCATGGGCGGCAACCGCTGGACGATCATCCGCGAGGTGCTGGTGCCGGAAGCCCTGCCCGGCATCGTCGCCGGCTTCACGGTCACGCTGGTGACGCTGATCGGCGCCTCGGCGATGGCCGGCGCCATCGGTGCCGGCGGGCTTGGCGACCTCGCCATCCGCTATGGCTACCAGCGCTTCGAGACGTCAGTCATGGTCGCCGTGGTCATCGTCCTGATCATCCTGGTCTGCGGCATCCAGTGGGCCGGCGACCGGCTGGTCGCAAGGCTGGATCATAGGGGGTAGATCAAGCCCTCAGCCTGATCCCTTCCGGATCGAAGAACGGCATCGGCGACACCACCGCGCGTGTTGGCGTGCCATCGATGTCGATGCTGAGTTCCGTTCCGATCTGCGTGAATGGCAGCCGAAGATGCGCGGTCGCCAGCACCGTACCCAGCGAATAGCCGTGGTCGCTGTAGGTGACGACGCCGGCATCCTCGCCGCCGGCCAGAACCCGCGCATTCGCCGCCGCCGGTGTGCTGCCTTCGACGGTCAGCCCGGTCCAGCGCTCGTCGACGCCTGTGTCGCGAACTTTGAGCAAGGCCTCGCGGCCGACGAAATCGCCCTTGTCGAACTTGATCCAGCTGTTAAGGCCGACATGGAACGGCGTGCGGCTCTCGTCCATGTCGATGCCATGCGCCGGATAGGCCTTCTCCAGCCCCAGCGTGAACATCGCCAGCACGCCATAGGGTTTCAGGCCAAAATCGCGGCCGGCCCGCATCAGCATGTCCCAGACGGCAGTGGCCTCGTCGGCCGGCACGAAAAGCTCGAAACCGAGCTCGCCGGTCACGCCGGTGCGCGAGATCAGCAGCTTCGTCTCGCCGATCCGCCCTGATGTGAACGACCAGCGTTTCAGGCCATCCAGGTCGGCGTCTTGCACCAGCACTTTCAGTAGCTCGCGCGAGCGCGGCCCCTGTATCGTCGGAAAGGCGATGGCCGCCGTGATGTCGGTGACATAGGCTTTTCGGCGCTCGGCGTGATGCAGCAGCCAGGGCAGCATTTTCTGGCGGTTGACGGAGCCGGTCACCAGCATGAAATGCTCGGGCCCGAGCCTGAACACGGTGAGGTCATCCATGATGCCGCCATCCTCGCGGCAGACGGTCGAATAACGCACCTGGCCCGGCCGCATGGCAGCGGCATCGTTGACGATGACATGGTTGACCAGGGCCTCGGCGTCCGGGCCTTTGATGTCCATCTTGCCCATGGTGCTGAGGTCCTGGACACCGACATTTTTGCGGGTGTTCAGATGCTCGTCTGCAATGCCGGAGTAATATTTTGCCGAGATGAAATCGCCGCCGACCCGGCCCATCGTCGCGCCGAGCCCGACGATGCTGTTGTAGAAGGGCGAGCGTCTTTCCGGCACGAGTTTTTCTTCCGGTTACAAGAAGGCTTAGCGCTCGCTCCCGAACGCCTTTATGCGTCTCCGCCTACTCGCCGTAGACGTCGAAGGAAAAGTACTTGTCGTTGATTTCCTTGTATTTGCCGTTGGCGCGCAACGCGTCGATCGCGGCATCGAGCTTGTCGGTCAGATCCTTGTTGCCCTTCTGCAGGGCGATGCCGACGCCTGGGCCATGGATAGCCGGGTCGGGGGCCAAGGTGCCGAGCAATTTGCAGCAGGCGCCTTCAGGCTTCTTCAGCCATTCGGTCAGCAGGACAGAACCGTCCATCACCGCGTCGAGACGGCCATTGACCATGTCGGTGCGGGCATCGTCGCCGGTCGGATAGGGCTTGATGGTGGAGCCGCTATATTTCTGCTCGGCAAAATTCTGGTAGATCGTCGCGCTCTGCACGCCCAGCGCCTTGCCTTTCAGATCCTCGGGCGAGGTGCCCGTGACAGTCGAATCCTTCGGCACCGCGATAGCCGGCGGCGTCTGGTAGTATTTGTGGGTGAAGTCGACCTTCTCGGCCCGTTCCGGCGTGATGGTGATGTTGATGATGGCGTCGAACTTGCCGGCCTGCAGTGCCGGAATCGAGCCGTCGAAATCCTGCACGATGAATTCGCATTCGGTCTTCATCTCAGCACACAGCGCCTTGCCGAGATCGATGTCGAACCCACCCAGCGTGCCGTCGGCATTGGCATAGTTGAAGGGCGGATAGGCGCCCTCGGTGCCAAGCCTGAGTTTCTTGTCCTGGGCAGAGGCGGCGCCGGTTGCGAGAGCCAGGGCGACGGACGCGGCAAGCACGAAACGACCGAAAAGGCGCATGATCCAGATCTCCGTTGACAGGGCAAGTCTACGGGGTTTTGTGCCCCCGGCGGAGACGGAAACGACATGCCCTGCGGCGATCACGGCGCACAGGGAGGTCGGCGTTTGCGCGGACCAGCGACACTAGCTGGCGGCGCGCTTCTTGTCCGTCGCAGCCCGATTGATCGCCAGCCTGTCCGCCGACAGAGCGACACCGAATTTTCCATCGGCTTCCTCGGGCGTATAGTATCCCAAGGCCACATCCCTCAGCACCAGTTCCGGATCGCGCTGCAACGGATCGCCATAGCCGCCGCCACCCGGCGTGCCGACGCGCACACGGTCGCCGGCCTTCAGCGCGATGTCCTGCTCCTTGGAGAGGTGCGGCGGCACATGTTCCTTGCCGTCGCGGAACACGGTCACCGTGTTGACCGCGCCGTCCTTGCCGCCGAGCGCGCCCTGCGGGCCGAAGCGGCCGTGGTCCATGACGAAGGAGGCGCGGGCGTCGCCACGCAGGATCTCGACCTCATAGGCGAGTCCAAAACCACCGCGATGCTTGCCGGCGCCGCCCGAGCCTTCGCGCAAGGCATAGTGGCGATAGAGCACCGGGAAGGCCTGCTCCATGATCTCGACCGGCGGCGACTTGGAAATGCCGATGGTCGAGCAGCCATTGGTCAGGCCGTCATGACCGGCATTGCCGCCATAGCCGCCGCCGGAGATCTGGTACATGACGTAGTCGCGGCCGCGGGCCGGATCGTTGCCGCCGAGCGCGAAATTGCCGCTGGAGCCGGCCGGGGCCGCCGTGACCTTGTCCGGCAGGGCCTGCACCATGGCCGCGAACACCGCCTCGGCGATGCGTTGCGAAACCTCGGCCGCGCAGCCGGACACCGGTCGCGGATATTTGGCATCGAGGAAGGTGCCTTCCGGCCGCTTGACGATCAGCGGCTCGAAGGCGCCGGCGCTGATCGGCACATCCGGGAAAATGTGGCGCATGGCGAGATAGACCGACGACAAGGTCGTCGCCAGCACGCTGTTCATCGGCCCGGCACAAGGCTTCGACGAGCCTGAGAAGTCGAAGCTGAGCGTGTCGCCCTGTTTCTCCACAGCAAGCGCGATTGTCAGTGGCTCGTTCACCACCCCGTCGGAATCGACGAAGGCCTGCGAGCGATAAATCCCATCGGGAATGGCTGATATGTTGGCGCGCATCTGCTCGGCGGCGCGGCGGCGCAGTTCGGCGATCGCCTCGACAACCGTTTCGTCGCCGTAACGATCCAGGATTCCGTTCAGCCGGTCCTGGCCGATCAGCAGTGCTGCCGCTTGCGCCCGGATGTCGCCGATGCGCTGGTCGGCGACGCGGATGTTCGAGCAGATGATGGCGTAGATCTCGCGATCGAGCACGCCCCTCTTGAACAGTTTCACCGGCGGCAGCCGCAGGCCCTCCTGCTCGACCGCCGTTGCCGAGGCGGAAAAGCCGCCCGGCACCGAGCCGCCAATGTCAGGCCAGTGGCCGGTGTTCGACAGCCAGCAGAAAATCTTGCCATCCCTGTAGACCGGCATGGCGAAACGCACATCCATCAGGTGGGTGCCGCCGAGATAGGGGTCGTTGACGATGTAGATATCGCCTGGCTCGGGCGGCAGGCAACGGCCGTCGGCGATCATCTCGATCACCGTCCTAGTCGAATACTGCATCACGCCGACGAATACCGGCAGACCCTGGCTGCCTTGCGCGATCAGCGATCCGTCGACGGCGGAATAGATGCCGTCGGAGCGATCGTTGGCCTCGGCTATGACGGGCGAAAAGGCGGCGCGCGAGAACGTCAGGTCCATCTCGTCGCAGACCTGCTGCAGCGCCGCCTGGATGACCGAAAGCGTGATAGCGTCGAGCTTTTCCATCTCAGGCCTCACCAATGTCGATGATGATATTGCCGTCGGCGTCCGATCGCGCCCGGTCGCCGGGCTCGAGCACGGTGGTCGCGTCCATCTGCTCAAGAATCGCGGGCCCTTCGATAACGGCGTCGAGCGGCAGCTTCTCCCTGCTATAGACCGGCGTGTCGTGCCAGCGCCCGCCATACCAGACCGGCCGGATCTCGCGGCGCGCCTCATCGAGCGTTCTGGCGCGGCCAGCCGGGTCGATCAGCCGGGACAGATCGATCGCCGGCCGCACACCCGTCACCGAGGTGTTGAGATTGACCAGATTGGCGCGGATCTCCGGCAGCTCGACCTTGAAGCGGGCGAAATAGGCCTTTTCGAACAGTTGCTGCAGCACCGCGCGCGTCACCGCGGACGACGGCAGCGGCACGTTGATGATGTGGGTCTGACCGACGAACTGCATGTCGGCGGAATGCGTGACCCGGATCGTCTCCGGCTTTACCGCTTCCTTGCCGATCAACTCCTCGCCTTCGTTTCGGTGCCGTTCCAATACTGCGTGAAGTTGGGTTTCATCGAGCTCCGCCACCGGCTGGTTGACCGTGTTGACGAAGTCGTGCCTGAGATCGGCGACGACGCAGCCGAGCGCATTGGTGATACCCGGCCGTGCCGGCACCAGCACTTTGGGCAGGCCGAGCTCGCGCGCCAGTGCCGTCGCATGCAGCGGCCCGGCGCCGCCGAAGGCGAACAGCGCAAAATCGCGCGGGTCGTGGCCGCGCGACACCGAGACCATGCGGATGGCGCCGGCCATCCTCATGTTGCCCAGTCGCAGCACCGCTCCCGCCGCCTCGACGCCGGACAGGCCGGTGGCACGGCCAATCCTGTCCTCGAAGATGCCGGTGACATGCTCGACGGTGACCGGATTCTCGACCGCAAGCAGCTTCTTTGGCGCCAGCCGGCCGAGCACCAGATTGGCATCGGTGATGGTCGGCTCGTTGCCGCCGCGCCCGTAGCAGATCGGGCCGGGATTGGCGCCGGCACTTTCAGGGCCGATCTGGATCAGGCCTGCCGCATCGACGCGGGCGATCGAGCCGCCGCCGGCGCCGACCGTATGCACCGCCACCATCGGCACATGGATCGGCATCGCATATTCGATCTCGATCTCGTTCGACACCGCCGGCTCGGCATTGCGGATCAGTGCCACGTCGGTCGAGGTGCCACCCATGTCGTAGGTGACGAGGTTTTCGAAGCCGGCGCGTTTTCCCGTATAGGCGGCGGCAATGACACCGGAGGCCGGGCCGGACATGACGGTCTTGGCCGACTCACGTGTGACAAAGCGGGCCGAGATCATGCCGCCATTGCCGTTCATGATCAGGAAGTCGCGGGCATAGCCTTGCGATCCCAATTCCTTGCGCAGCCGCTCGACATAGCGTTCGAGAATCGGCTGCACCGAAGCGTTGACCGAGGCGGTCACGCCGCGCTCGAATTCGCGCGCTTCCGACAGCAATGCGTGGCCTGACGTGATGTAGCCGTTTGGCCAAAGCTCGGCGGCGATCTCGGCCGCCCGCCGCTCATGCGCCGGATTGGCATAGGAATGCAGGAAATGGATGACGAGGGATTCGCAGCCGGCCTCGATCAGGCTTTTCACCGCGTCGCGCATCTCGGCTTCGTCGAGCGGAATGCGCACCGCGCCCGAGGCTTCGACGCGCTCCGACACTTCAAGCCGCAGATTGCGCGGAATGATCGGGACGAAGGTGCCCGTCATGCCATAGGCCTGCGGCCGTGTCCGCCGGCCAAGCTCGATGACGTCGCGAAAGCCGCGCGTGGTGATCATGCCGGTCTTAGCCAGCCGGCGTTCCAGAACTGCGTTGGTGGTGGTCGTCGTGCCATGCACGATGAGGTCGATGCCGTCGACCGGGAAGCCGGTGGCGCCGAGCGCCGAGACGACGCCGAAGGCCTGGTTGTCGATAGTGGTCGGGGTCTTGGCGATATGCACCCGGCCGCCGCCACGGCCGTCGATCAGAAGCAGGTCGGTAAAAGTTCCGCCGACGTCGATGCCGGCGACGACACTGCCCAGGGAATCCAGCGTCTGCGCCGAAAAATTCTCTTTCATTGTCGAAACCCGAAATGCCCGGACTACTGATATGTCTCAGTTTGGAAAGGTGTTTCACGCTGGCGTCTTGACGCAAATATCATTTGTATACTAATAAATTCCGGACACAAGAGCTTACCGCTTCGCAGTGTGCAAACGGCACGCCGGAACCTGATCGGTTCGGGCGCGCAGGAGAAGGTTTGGCGCCCATCTGAAGATTGGGTCTTGAGCCCGGGCCAGAAGGTTAGGTTTGATGAACACCACATCCGCGCTCAACACCGCCGACGCCCGGCCGTTGCAGTTCCCTATACCGGCCAATGTCTATGCCGAGACCGTCGTCTCGGTGAAGCACTATACCGACCGGCTGTTCTCGTTCCGCATCACCCGGCCGCAGTCGCTGCGCTTCCGTTCCGGCGAGTTCGTCATGATCGGCCTGCCCAACGCCGAGAAGCCGGTGTACCGCGCCTATTCGATCGCCAGCCCTGCTTGGGACGACGAGCTGGAATTCTTCTCGATCAAGGTGCCGGATGGCCCGCTGACCTCGGAGTTGCAGAAGATTGAGATCGGCGACACCGTCATCATGCGGCAGAAGTCGACCGGCACGCTGGTGGTCGACGCGCTGACCCCGGCCAAGCGCCTGTTCATGATCTCGACCGGCACCGGCATCGCGCCTTTCGCCAGCCTGCTGCGCGACCCCGATACCTATGAGAAGTTCGAGCAAGTCGTCCTGACTCACACCTGTCGCGACATCGCCGAGCTCACCTACGGCCAGGAGCTGGTCGCGGCGCTGGAGAACGATCCGCTGATCGGCGATCTGACCGGCGGCCGCGTCACGCTCTACAATTCGACGACGCGCGAAACCTCCGAGCGCATGGGCCGCATCACCGCGCTGATCGGCTCGGGTAAATTCTATACCGACCTCGGCATCGACAAGCTTGATCCTGAGACCGACCGCATCATGATCTGCGGCTCGATGCATATGCTCAAGGACGTCAAGGAACTTGCCGAAAGCCTCGGCTTCCAGGAAGGTTCGCTGCATCATCCGGCGAGCTTCGTCGTCGAGCGCGCTTTCGTCGGCTGAGGCGCCGGGACGCTGCGGCGTCCGCCTCATGCAGGTTTTGACCGTACGGTCAAAAATCTGCTGCTTTCGTCGCCTTTTTCAACTATGACGGCCTGAAGGACTCGTGAAGCGCTGCTTCACGGTCTATCTTCGGCACAAGTCGTCGAACGAAAGGGCAGGAGATGAGCAGCACGATCCGCGAGGCCGATCTCGGTGCGTCCAAGATCACGCCGCTGCCAGCGCGCACCGCCGCCAATGCACCGGCGCCGCAAGCGCACGGTATTGCCCGCAATCCCGGCATGAAGCTCGATCTCGGCTTCATGGAATCGATGCGCAGCGTCAACCGCTCGGCGCTGGAGCGGCGTGTCGCCAGCCTGACCAAGCGGCGCTCGATCAAGGCCGACAACCAGGCCGCCTGGCTGCTGCGCGCCGTCGCCTGCATGGACCTGACCACGCTGAACTCGAACGACACCGAAGAGCGCGTGCGCCGGCTCTGCGCCAAGGCGGTCGATCCGATCCGCCGCGACATCGCCGAAGGGCTCGGCATCACTGGTCAAAAGATCCGCCCGGCGGCGGTCTGCGTCTATCACCCCTTCGTTGCCACCGCCGTCGAGGCGCTGCGCGGCAGCGGCATCCATGTCGCCGCCGTATCCACCGCTTTCCCGCACGGCCTCACCCCGCTTTCGACGCGCCTGCAGGAGATTGAAGCGTCGGTGAGGGACGGCGCCGACGAGATCGACGTCGTCATCCCGCGCGGCCTGGTATTCGGAGCGAAGTGGCAGGAACTCTATAACGAGATCGTCTCGATGCGCGCCGCCTGCGGCGAGGCACATCTGAAGGTTATTCTCGGCACCGGCGACCTCGCCACGCTGCGCAACGTCATGCTCGCCTCGATGGTGGCGATGATGGCGGGCGCCGATTTTAT
>NZ_RZTI01000161.1:0-11995 GCF_003997275.1 Mesorhizobium sp. M6A.T.Ce.TU.002.03.1.1 | reverse complement strand
CGTCCATGCTTCGGGCGTGCAGACCCGCCATGTGATCGAGCGGGAAGGCATTCTCGACCCGACCCGCATGGCGCCGCGCATTCCGGCGCGGCCGGACGATGCGCTGTCGCTGGAAGCCGAGTTCGGCATCGCGTCGGCCAGGAAAGCGCTCGACCATGCCGGCCTGGAGCCTGGGGATATCGACCTGGTGATCTGCTCGGCCTCGCATCACCAGCGGCCCTATCCGGCGATCGCCATCGAGATGCAGCAGGCGATGGGCACGAAGGGCGCCGGTTTCGATATGGGCCTTGGTTGCTCGTCGGCTGCGGCGGCATTGCACATTGCGGTCAATCTGGTGCGGGCCGGCGCCCACAGGCGCGTGCTGGTGACGACGCCCGAGATCATCACCGGCCATCTCAATTTCCGCGACCGGCAGACGCATTTCATCTTCGGCGATGCCTCTGTTTCGATGATCGTCGAGGGGCTTGCCCAGGGCGAGAAGCGGCCGGGACGTTTCGAGGTGCTCGACACGCGCACCTGGACGCAGATGTCCAACAATATCCGCACCAATCTCGGCTACCACACGCGCACCGCCCAGGACGATCCATACATGATCAATCTGGAAGGTAATTTGATCAAGCAGGTCGGCAACAAGGTGTTCAAGGAAGTCACCGTCGCCGGGCACAAGTTCATCGTCGAGTTCCTGGCCGAGCACGGGCTGACGCCGCAAGCAATCCGGCGCTTCTGGCTGCATCAGGCCAATGCCCGGATGAACGCCATGATCCTAAAATTGTCGTTCGGTCACGAGGTCGATCATGACCGCGCACCGATGGTGCTGGAGCGCCTCGGCAACACCGCCGGCGCCGGCGCGATCGTCGCCCTGTCGGAGAACCACGCCGACATGAAGGCCGGAGACTACGGCCTGCTCTGCGCCTTCGGTGCCGGCTATTCGATTGGCGGGGCGCTATTGCTCATGCTCTGATCTATTTTGGCGCGAACGGCACCAGTATTAGAGGGCGCCGGTACAATCGCATCAGTCTCCTTGATCGGAGCATCAGCGCTTTAGACTGGACCTGATGAGCTGACTGCGGCTAATTGCGCGGCATCACGCAAGGAGCGAAGCCTATGCTGGATCTCTTCCCCGAGGCCGAAAGTCCGGTCGAAATCATCCCGGCGCGGAAGCTTGCCGCGCAGGTGGCAGCGCTTTACGTCGCGCCATCGGGTCACTTCGAGACCCGCGCAGTGGATGAATTGCGGCTTGGCTTTGATGGCATCGACGGCGATTTCCACGCCGGCGCGACGCGGCGCTCCGGCGGGCGCGAACCCTGGTATCCACGCGGGACCGAAATGCGCAACGAGCGGCAATTGTCTGTTGTGGCAGCGGACGAGCTTGCTGTCGTCGCGGAGCGGATGAGGCTGGCGGAGATCAAGCCGGAGTGGATCGGCGCCAACCTGTTGATCGAAGGCTTGCCGCATCTCTCCATGCTGCCGTCCGGCACGCTGCTGTTCTTTAGGGGAGGCGTCACCATCAAGGTCGACGCGCAGAACGGGCCTTGCCGCATCGCCGGACGCTCGGTCGCCGAAAATGCCGGAATGGCCGACCACGAGGCCGGCGCGTTGCTGTTTCCGAAGGCGGCAAAGCGGTTGCGCGGCATCGTCGCCTGGGTCGAAAAGCCAGGCCGCATCACGGCAGGCGAGGAGATTTCGGTGCGCGTGCCGGAGCAGTGGATTTACCGAGCTTAGGGCAGGTGAGACTGGGGCTACGCCGCCATGGCGGCGTAGCGATTTCCGGATCGCCTCTAGGCGGCCTTGCGGTTCTTGTTCTCGCCCTGCGCCATGACGGACACGTGATCCCACTTTTCCCAGAGCGCGATGCGGTTGGCGTATTCTTGGCGGATCATCGGCAGGCCGCCATCGCCGAAGAATACCCGCAGCGGCGGTTCGGCCGCATCGACGATTTCAAGCATTGCCGGTCCGGTGGCGGCGGGATCACCAGCCACCGAGCGCTTGCGGCGCTCCGCCATCGCGGCACGGGCCGGCTCATAGGCAGCGATCGGCTTCGAAACCTTGGCGGACGGGCCGGCCCAGTCGGTGGAGAACCCGCCCGGCTCGACAAGCGTCACATGGATGCCGAACTCCGCGACCTCGATACTGAGCGACTGGCTAAACGCTTCCAGCGCCCATTTCGACGCATGATAGAGGCCGAGCGACGCAAAGGCATTGACGCCGCCGATCGACGAGATCTGGATAATGTGGCCGGAACGCTGCGCCCGCATGATCGGCAGGGCGGCCTGGGTCACCCAAAGAGCGCCGAACACATTGGTTTCGATCTGGTCGCGGGCTTCCTGTTCGCTGACTTCCTCGATGGCGCCGAAATGGCCATAGCCGGCATTGTTGATGACGACGTCGAGCCGGCCGAAACGGCCATGCGCTTCGGCAATGGCGGCATCGACGGCTTTCTTGTCGGTGACATCAAGCTCTATTGCGGCGATGTGGTCACCATATTTATCGACGAGATCGGCGAGCGTGCCGACATTGCGGGCCGTTGCCGCGACGCGGTCACCGCGGGCGAGCGCGGCTTCCGCCCAGACGCGGCCGAAACCCTTCGACGATCCGGTAATAAACCAAACCTTGTATGTCATGATCCACCAGTTCCTGCCCTTGCGGGTCTTTGATTGTGAGTTCTTGTCTGACCATGATATTCCGAAAACCGGATTCCACTTTTCACTGACGCGGACCTTCGGTTCGGGATCATGGTCTAAACGGAGGCTGCTCCGCTTCCGGCATATACGAAGCACGCTCCGTTTTTCCAAGGTCGAGCACATTTTGTTGATGAGACCCGACGCCAGAAGATGTCGGTCAGGGGTCAGGGATAGCGCACCGGGCTCGACCAGGCCGGGTCCTCGTGCTTCTGCCAATACATCGCCATGAGGCGCTTGGTAATCGCGCCGACTTTGCCGTCCGCGACCGGAACACCGTCGATCACCGTCACCGGCATGATGCCGCCGGCGGTCGAGGTGATGAAGATCTCGTCGGACTGACGCAGCGCGGCGACGCTGACATCGGCCGCTGTGACGGCAAGTCCTGCCTCCGCGCAGAGATCGAAGACGGTGCGGCGGGTGATGCCGGGCAGCACGCCGACGGCCGGCGTCGACAGTTTGCCATCATTCACGCAAAAGACGTTGAAACCGGGGCCTTCCGCGACATTGCCGTTGAAATCGAGGACCAGTGCTGTCTCCGCGCCGCGGTCATAGGCGTCGTAGAGGCCTCGCACCAGGTCGAGCCAATGATAGTTCTTGATAGCCGGGTCGATCGAGGCCGGTGGGATGCGCACCTTGTCGCTGATCGCCACATGAAGGCCGCGCTGCAATTGCTCGGCATTGGCGACCGAGCCGAAGGGAACGGCGAAAGCCATGAAGCGGTTGACCGCGTCGCGCGGGTCACGGCTGAAGGTCGGGGAGACGCCGCGCGTGCACAGCATCTCGACATAAGCGGCGCGATGACCCGACAGCACCACGCAATTGTGGAGGATTTCGGCCACGCCTTCGCGGTCGAACGGGATCGTCATGCGCAGCTTTTCCAACCCGCCGAAGAAGCGGTCGAGATGCAGGTCGAGACGGAAGAATCGGCCGTTCCAGACATGCACGGTGTCATAGGTGGCGTCGGAATGCAGGAAGCCCCAATCCAGCACCGAGATCTTGGCTTGCGACATCGGCAGATATTGCCCGTCCAGGAATGCAATGCCATCCGGATAGGAGTGCGGGTCTTGATGATGAGCGGAGAGCTCAGGCAGGCGGTTGGCTTGCGGATCGATCGACTTGCTCATCACGCCCCCCTCTGGTCGTTTTCGCCGACCAGATGGCGGAATAGAGCGGCACGGTGGGTGGCACAAGACACAGGCTGGGCTTGCCACTGGACCATTGGCTGCTGGGCCATCGAAGAACCAGCTATTCTTCCTCGTTGTCATCGAGCAGACGCGTGGCGCGCCAGCGGGTCAGCACAACGTTGATCTGTTCCATCACGAAGAAGCGCGCCGAGTCGCGGTCGTAGCCTTCTGCCAGCAGCTTTTCGTAGTCGGTGTGCACATGACGGATATGGGCTGTCGTCGCCAGCCACACGGCGATCGTCGGCGGCAAGGTCTTCATGTGCACCGCGCCGGCGTCAGCGCGGATCTTTTCCATGTCGGCATAGGGCGCCAGTGGCAGAAGGGCTGTCAGCGCCTTGGCGATGGCCCGGCGGCGGCCGGTCGGCGCGCTCATCGTTCGACCCTTCCGGGCTCGTCCCGTCCGGCCACGGTTGCCTCGGGGAAGGCGTCGGTCGAGGCGAAGTAGGGCTTGATGTCGACGACCGGCGTGCCGTCGAGCACGTCGATGGCGTCGAGATCGATGCGGCCGGTGTCGATGTCGAGTGCGACGAGCTTGGCGATATGCAGCCCGACCGGGTTCGGCCGGGCAGGGGAGCGCAGCGAAAAAACGCCTTTCGGTTCAGCCGCATGGCGGGGTTTCTGGACAATCAGGGCCCGCGGCGCGTGGTGGAGCCAGGACAGGATGATGACGTGGCTGGCACGCTCCAGCCCGAGCAGTCCGTCACGATAGGGCTGGTCGATCGTGAGAACCGCCGGCTGTCCCGTCTCCCGCGCGGCTTTCATGTTCTTGGGGCAAGTTTCCCGCGCGGTCCAGGGCGAGGCGATACGGCCGATGAAGACGATATGGCCGTCCGGCGGCATATCAGCCGGATCGGTGTCCAGAAGCTTTTCGCCGTTGCGCGTCTCGAACATAGTTTTCGCCTCGATCATGCTTCCAGCTTTGCGCAATCCACCACGCATGCGTCATTTTCTTGTCCGGAAGCGACATAGCGCTTGCAAGGCCATCAAAATCGACATAAACATATGTTTATATCTTTTTCAAAGAGAATGCTCGCATGCATGTCGCTCTCGACACTATGGTAGATACATTGAAGGCGGCGGCCGAATCCAGCCGGCTGCGCATCCTGGCGTTGCTGTCGCGCGGTGACCTGACCGTTTCCGATCTCACCGAAATCCTCGGCCAGTCGCAGCCGCGCGTCTCGCGCCACCTGAAGTTGCTGCTGGAAGCCGGACTGATCGGCCGCTACCAGGAGGGCTCGTGGGCCTTCTTCCGGTTGTCGGATTCGGATGCGGCGCGCGATTTCGTGCTGCGGCTGGTTTCCAGCATCCGTGGCGCCGACCCGCAGGTCGAGCGTGACCTCGAGCGGCTGGCGGCGGTCAAGCGCAAGCGGCAGGATCGCGCCGCCGAATATTTCTCCGTAAATGCCGCAAGCTGGGATCATATCCGCTCGCTGCATGTGCCGGACCGCGCCGTGGAGGCAGCGCTGCTCAAGCTCGTCGGCAAGCGGCCGTTCCAGTCGATGCTCGATCTCGGCACCGGCACCGGGCGGCTGCTCGAAATCTTTTCGCCGCTCTACCGGCGCGGCGTCGGCATCGACATGTCGCGCGAGATGCTGACCGTGGCGCGCGCCAACCTCGACAAGGCAGGCATTTCGAATGCGCAGGTGCGCCAGGGCGACATTTTTGCGCCGCCGGTCGAGCGCGATGCCTTCGATCTCGTCACCATCCACCAGGTGCTGCACTATCTCGACGATCCCGCCCGCGCCATCCGCGAGGCAGCACGGCTGTTGCGCCCGGCAGGCCGGCTAGTGATCGTCGATTTCGCTCCGCATGCGCTGGAATTCCTGCGCGATGCACACGCGCATGTGCGGCTCGGCTTTTCCGACCGCCAGATCACTGAGTGGTTTTCCGAGGCCGGGCTCGACCTCGAGGACAGCCAGGAATTCGAGCCGCGCGGCGGCAACGAGGCCAGGCTCACCGTAAAGCTGTGGCTCGGCCGTGACCAGCGCATGCCGATTGCCGATCCTTCCAGCCACGCACAACCGGCCAATGCCTATCCGATAGGGGAAACCGCCTGATGAACCAGTTCCGCTTCTCCCGCCGCCCTGACATTGGCGACAAGATCCGGGTTTCATTCGAGTTCTTCCCACCGAAGAGCGACGAGATGGAAGCAAGGCTGTGGGACACAGTCACCCGGCTGGAGCCGCTCAAGCCGAAATTCGTCTCCGTCACCTATGGCGCCGGCGGCTCGACGCGAGAGCGCACGGCGCGCACGGTCAAGCGCATCCTCAACGAAACGGCGCTGACGCCGGCGGCGCACATGACCTGCGTCAACGCGGCGCGTCACGAGGTCGATGAGGTCATTCAGGAATTCGCCGAGATGGGTGTCACCCGCTTCGTCGCCTTGCGCGGCGATCCGGCCGAGGGCGTCGGCGCCGCCTACCGTCCGCATCCGGACGGCTACGCCAACGGTGCCGAACTGGTGGGGGCGCTGAAAGGTGTCGGCGATTTCGACATCTCGGTCTCCGCCTATCCGGAAAAGCATCCGGAGAGCCCGGATTTCGCCACCGACATCGACATGCTGAAGCGCAAGGTCGACAATGGCGCGACACGGGCGATCACCCAGTTCTTCTTCGACAATGATCTTTATGAGCGCTATGTCGAGCGGGCGCGGCGGGCCGGCATTTACATACCGATCGTGCCGGGCATATTGCCGGTCCACAATTTCACCCAGGTGGCCAATTTCTCGTCGCGCGCCGGCGCGCTGGTGCCGGCATGGCTGGCCGAGCGCTTCGACGGGCTGCAGAAGGACCCGCAGACGCACGCGCTGGTGGCATCGGCCGTTGCGGCCGAGCAGGTGCTCGACCTTGTCGAGCGGGGGGTCGGCGATTGCCACTTCTACACCATGAACCGCGCCGATCTGGTGTTCGCCATCTGCCACATGATCGGCATCCGCTCGCATGAGGCGGAAGCTGCGGGGTCTGCCGCGGCGTAATCTCTATCGCCGTTTTGAAAACCAAAAAGGCCGGGTAAAAACCCGGCCTTTTCAATGAGTTGGAACTATTCGGTGCTGGCCTTCCGTCGCTTGGCGGGTCTTACGGAAGAAAGCCCATAATCAGGGCTCCGATAAATGCAAATGCAGCACAAATCATCAATGCGTTGATTGGCCTCGTGAGTCCCATGTCATAGCCTCCTCTTAAAGAGCTATGGCCAGAGTCTAGGGTCATTTGTGCCACAGGCAAGCGGAAAATATGTTGCAATGCGACGACATTGTGGAATTTGCGACCGGCTCTTTGCCGTTAGGCATTGAAACTCTTCGGCAAAAGCCGGCTTCGGACCTGTGAATAAATTGTGGCGAAGCCTGGGCAATATCGAGGATGGCAGCGCTACCGCGTCGGCCCAAAAGCCGGATTCGTCTTTTGCGCGGACTTTCGGTTCTGAAATCAAGATTGCCGACAGTCGGCATATGACGACTGTCCCGATGCGCGGCTTGCTTTATCTTGACCCAGCGTAAAGCAATGTAACACGAGGCGTTTAGCCAACGTCCGGTCTGCAAGGGCGCGTTTGGAACCATGACAGCAACCATTCCAGCTCCGCCGATCGCCGGCCCCGTCCTCGTCGAAAATCCCGCGGGTGCCAACTGATGAGCAGGTTCTACGAAGGGTCGCGGGTACTACGGATCGACGACGTCTTCCCCGATGACATCATACAGGTGGAGCAGGGGGGCGTGCTCGCTCAAGGCCAGGCTGTGCCGCTCGCCGACCTCATGAACCGACCGATCGGGACGCAGCTTCATCTGAGCCAACCCGTCGTTCCCGAAACCGATGTCGCAGGAATGACGCTACCGTCGGCTGAACATGCGGCCGTCGATGGTTACGAGGCCGAGCACGATCAGCGCCATGCCGCCGAGCTCGAACAATTCAAGCCGTTCGCCCAGGAACAGGAAACCGAGCAGGATGGCGCTGGCCGGCACGATGAGCGTGACCAGCGAGGCGTTGGTGGCGCCGGCCGAAGCGACGAGGTTGAAATAGAGAATGTAGGCGAAGGCAGTGGACAGCAACGCCAGCGCTAACACCGCCGCCCAGACCGGCGGCGAGGCCGAAAACAGGTTGGCGGGACCATAGCCGAGCAGCACGACCGGGATCATGATGATGGTCGAGGCGGTCAATTGTCCGGTGGCGATGATCGGTGACGGCACGCCTTTGAAGCGGCGGGCCACCATCAGGGCGACGGCATAGGACAGCGACGCGCCGATCAGCGCGAATTTTGCCCAGACCGGTCCGCCGAGCCCGGCAAGCAGGCCGGGACCGATCATCACCGCTGTGCCGACGATGCCGAGCGCGATGCCGGCAAGCTTGTTCCAGGAGAGTTTTTCGTCTGATGTAAGCGCGTTGGCGAGGATCAACGTCCAGAACGGCGTCGTCGAATTGAGCACCGAGGCGACACCGGCGCCAAGCTCGGTCTGCCCGGCGAAGATCAGCGAGAAGGGAATGACGTTGTTGACGAGCGCCAGCAGGAAGAACAGGCCGGCATGCGGCAAGGCGAGGCGGAAGGACGGGCCGCGCAGGCCAAGATAGAGGTGCAGCGCCAGCGCTGCGATGGCGACGCGAAACAGCACCAGCACCAGCGGGGGGAGCTCAGCAACGGCAATGCGGGCAAAGAAGAACGAGCCGCCCCAGATCGCACCGAGCAGCAGAAGCTGCCCCCAGTCTTTCAGGGCCATTGGGCCGCGCATTACAGTCGTGGTTGTGATCGCCATGGATCGTCCTCCCAGATGGCCCTGAATGCCAAGCCAATCAAGCGTCTGTTCAGGCCATATCCTGTTCGATGGCAAGGGCCACCCGAAACCAGATCGGTGGGCTAGCTTTCCTGTCGTCTGGCCTGTCATCCGGCGTAGCGCCGCAGCTTCAGCGGCGCGAGACACAGAATTGTTTTCATTCACGCATAGGTTGGATTAATTGTGCGCAGTTCAGGTCAAGGGATTCGTCCATGCAGCGATTCGAAAATGCCCGCGAGGCGGCGCTGGCGCTTCGCCCGGACGATCCGATCTATTGCTTCCGCCCGCAGGTGCTGAAGGCGGACGCCAGGCAGTTCATGGGCATGTTTCCCGGCAAGACCGCCTATGCGGTCAAGACCAACGGCGAGCAGATCGTGCTGAAGGCGCTGGTCGAGGCCGGCGTCAATGCCTTCGACGTGGCCTCGCCCGGTGAGTTCGCCGCCGTGCGCGCGGTCTCGCCCGACGCCGAGATGCTCTACATGCATCCGGTCAAGGCGCAGTCGGACATCAAGCTGGCGCTGGAGAAATATGGCATCCGCGTTATCTCGCTCGACCATGAGGACGAGATCACCAAGCTGACCCGCGTGGTTCGGGCGCTCGATATCGATCCGGGTGCGATCACGGTGTTCGTGCGCATCCAGACGAAAGGATCGGCGGCTTACGAGTTGTCGAAGAAATTCGGCGCCGGGCCGGCCAATGCGGTCGATCTGGCCGAAAGGCTGAACCGGACGGGCTACAAGGTCGGGCTGTGCTTTCATGTCGGCAGCCAGATCGAGGATCCCGACACTTATGAGCGGGCGCTGGCCTCGGCCGACTGGGTGCGCAACCGCGTCAGCTTCGACATTGCCGGGCTCGACGTCGGTGGCGGTTTTCCCGCCGAGTACGGCCATGATCCCAACCGCAAGCTGATCGAGATGCCGTCGCTCGGCCAGATCATGTCGCGGCTGTCGGGCGATTTGAAGGAATACCAGTTCGACCAGATGCCGCTGGTGGCGGAGCCGGGCAGGGTGATCGTGGCGCGCTGCCTGTCGCTGATCGTGCGCGTGCTGCTGCGCAAGGGCAAGCGGCTCTACATCAATGACGGCATCTGGGCGTCGCTGTCGGATTCATGGACCGGCAAGATCACGCTGCCGGCGCGCTTCATTCCAGACCCGGCGATCCGCTCGCGCAATGGCGTGGAGAAGACCATCGTGCCGTTCAAGGTGTGCGGTGCGACCTGCGATTCCGTCGACATCCTGTCGCGGCCGTTCTGGCTGCCGGAAACGGTCGATACCGGTGACTGGATCGAGATCGGCCATATCGGCGCCTATTCGTTGTCGCTCAGGACACGGTTCAACGGCTTCTATCCCGACACATTCGTCGAGGTGACAACGCCGTTCGACGAAGGCGACGCGCCGCAGGGGTTTGCCAGCCTGGAGACGATGGCGGATTAGGCCATACGCAGGTCAGGCTACGCCGCCGCCGGCCTGGATGTTCTCGCCGGTCAGCCAGCGCGCCTCGTCGGAGGCGAGGAAAACCGCGACATCGGCAACATCCCGCGGCGCTCCGATCCTGCCGAAAGGCGACATGTCGGCGGCCACGGCCCGGTCCCGCTCCGGAAGCAGGTCGGTGTCGGTAAAGCCTGGCGAAAGCGTATTCACGGTGACGCCGCGCGGTCCGAGCTCGCGCGAGAGGACGCGGACGAACTGCTCGACGGCCCCTTTGCTGCCGAGATAAAGGGCCGTCTGCGTGAAGAACATTTTGGTTCCACCGGTGGAGACGGCGATGATGCGGCCACCGTCGCGCACGCGGCGCGCTGCTTCCTGAAGCGTGAAGAAGGTGCCTTTGGCATTGGCGCCGAAGACATGGTCGAAATCGGCTTCGGTGGCCTCGACGAACGGCTTTATGACGGCGACGCCGACATTGGCGACAACGATGTCGATTGGCCCCATCTGCTTTTCGGTCTCATCGAAAAGCCGGCTTATGTAGGAAATATTGGAGATATCGGCCCGAATGGCGACGGCCTTTCCGCCATTCTCGCGGATGGCAGCAACGGCTTCCTGAGCGGCTTTTTCGTTACCGACATAGTTGACGACCACGGCCGCGCCGTTTGCCGCGAGCCCCTCGGCGATGGCGCGTCCGATGCCGCGCGAACTGCCCGTCACGAGCGCGGTTTTGCCTTCAAGCGAACGATACATAGCTGTCCCTTTGTTCGTCTGAGTGTGCGGCCGCACCAAATCGGGCGGCAGTGCCATGTCGAAGTTAGGGGCATGCTATTGCTCAGATAATAGCCTATTATCGAATAGGCTTGTTAAGTTTGGGGTACATAATGCGAGGAACCGAGTTCTCCGAGCTGAACGCGTTTGCGGCGATCGTCGAGGAAGGCAGCTTCGTCCGCGCCGCGGCCAGGCTCAGGGTTTCCCCATCCGCACTTAGCCAGACGATACGCGGGCTGGAAGAGCGTGTCGGTGTCCGGCTGCTCAACCGCACGACCCGCAGCGTGTCGCCGACCGCAACAGGCGAAACGCTGTTTGCCCGCCTCGCTCCGGCATTCAGCGAGCTCGAAGGGGCTGTCGCCGACGCGCATGCTTCACGCGATCGACCGGCAGGCTCGCTGCGCATCAATGTTCCACGCATTGCCGCGATGCGTTTCATCGCGCCCATCCTCGGCGATTTCCGCCGCACCTATCCCGATATTGCCCTCACCATAATCATCGATGACATGCTGACCGACATTGTGGAGGGACGATTCGACGCCGGTATCAGGCTTGGTGAGCGGCTGCATAAGGACATGGTGGCGGTGAAGCTCAGCGAGGAGCTGGAGATGGCCGCGGTAGCGGCGCCCAGCTATCTGGAGCATCACCCCATACCCCGCCATCCCGCTGACCTGCATCATCACGAATGTATCAATTTCCAATGGCCCGGTGGCGGCAACATCTATCGATGGGAGTTTGCGCGAGGCCAGCGCGCTTTGGAAATAGCCGTGAACGGCGGTCTGACGGTCAACGACACGGAACTGATGATCGGGGCGGCCCTGGACGGGGTCGGCGTGGCTTACATGCTGGAATACCAGGTTCGGCCGTGGATCGAGGCCGGCAAGCTTATCCGTTTTCTCGAAGCCTGGTCGCCCCGATTTCCCGGCTTCTACCTATATCATACGAGCTCCCGGCAGGTTCCGCCGGCCTTGCGCGTCTTCATCGACTTCCTGCTTGCCAGGCGATGATGCCGTTCGATGAAGGTGACGCGCCGCAGGGATTTGCCAGCCTTGGAGACAATGGCAGGGTGAGTTCTTCCCTTCTCCCCTTGTGAGACCTTTGCACAGAAGCCGAACGGTGATTCTGTGGTGAAGGTTGGAGCAGGGAGATTCGGGATGGCGGATCGTGTTTTGGGCTGTC
>NZ_RZTI01000160.1:6405-12009 GCF_003997275.1 Mesorhizobium sp. M6A.T.Ce.TU.002.03.1.1 | reverse complement strand
GTGCCGGCTTCCTCGCCGCCATCGCGGCCGACCGCGTGCCGTTCCTGCGCCGCGGTTTGCTGCCGATCGGGAACATGGTGTCGGCGTTGCCGATCATCGGCGTGGCGCCGATCATGGTCATGTGGTTCGGCTTCGACTGGCAGTCGAAGGCCGCCGTCGTCATCATCATGACCTTCTTCCCGATGCTGGTGAATACGGTCGCCGGCCTTGCCGCCTCCGGCCATATGGAGCGCGACCTGATGCGCACCTATGCGTCGAGCTATTGGCAGACGCTGTTCAAGCTGCGGTTGCCGGCGGCAGCCCCCTTCATCTTCAACGCACTGAAGATCAATTCGACGCTGGCGTTGATCGGCGCCATCGTCGCGGAGTTCTTCGGCACACCGGTGGTCGGCATGGGATTCCGGATTTCGACCGAGGTCGGACGGATGAACATCGACATGGTCTGGGCCGAAATCGCAGTTGCAGCACTTGCGGGTTCGGTCTTTTATGGCGTGGTCGCTCTTTTCGAGAGAGCAGTCACGTTTTGGCATCCCTCCGTCCGTGGTGGATAGGGCGGTGGCGGGTTTGGAATCAGGAGCGCATTGAAGGTCCTGATCCTAAAGGGTGAACACTTAACTTCAGAGGGTAAAAACATGAAAAGACTTGTTATTTCGATGCTGGCCGGCGCGATGTCGCTTGCCGCGTTCCAGGCGATGGCCGCAGACAAGGTGACGCTGCAGCTGAAATGGGTCACGCAGGCCCAGTTCGCCGGCTACTACGTCGCCAAGGACAAGGGGTTCTATGAGGCCGAAGGCCTCGACGTCGAGATCAAGCCGGGCGGCCCCGATATCGCGCCCGAGCAGGTGATCGCCGGCGGCGGCGCCGATGTCATCGTCGACTGGATGGGCGGCGCGCTGGCCGCACGCGAAAAGGGCGTGCCGCTGGTCAATATCGCCCAGCCGTTCAAGAAGGCCGGCATGCAGCTGGTCTGCCCGAAGGATGGCCCGATCAAGACCGAAGCCGACTTCAAGGGCCATACGCTCGGCGTCTGGTTCTTCGGCAACGAATATCCGTTCTACGCCTGGATGAACAAGCTCGGCCTGAAGACCGACGGCGGTCCGGACGGCGTCACCGTGTTGAAGCAGAGTTTCGACGTGCAACCGCTGATCCAGAAGCAGGCGGATTGCATTTCGGTCATGACCTACAACGAATACTGGCAGCTCATCGACGCCGGCTACAAGCCGGAAGAGCTGATCGTGTTCAACTACTCGGCGATGGGCAACGACCTGCTTGAGGACGGGCTCTATGCGTCCGAGGACAAGCTCAAGGATCCGGCCTTCGAGGACAAGATGGTGCGTTTCGTGCGCGCCTCGATGAAGGGCTGGAAATACGCCGTCGACAATTCCGACGAGGCGGCCGGCATCGTCATGGACAATGGCGGCCAGGACGAGAACCATCAGAAGCGCATGATGGGCGAAGTCGCCAAGCTGATCGACAACGCCGACGGCAAGCTCGACCCGGCGACCTACGCACGCACCGCCAAGGCGCTGCTTGACCAGAAGATCATCACCAAGGAGCCGACCGGCGCCTACACGACCGCCATCACCGACAAGGCGATCAAGTAGGGCGATCAACTGGGCTTCTGAAGCCTGCATTCAAAAAGGGGCGGGCGACCGCCCCTTTTTGTTGGGACGTAAAATAGCCGTTACCGGTGGAAACATCTGCTCGCACAACCGTTGTTGCGGTGCATCCAGCTTCAGCGGATGTCATCGCCACAACGGAGATTTCCATGCGCATGCAATCCTTCTCGCCGATGCTTTCGGCGCTGGCCGTTTCGGCTTCGTTCCTGTGCGCTTCACCGGCTTTGGCCGACATGATGAAGATGAAGGCGACGCTGGATGGCGCTCAGCAGAATCCGCCCATCACCACCGAGGGCAAGGGTACCGCCGCTCTCGTCTTCGACACCGCCACGAAACAGCTCACCTGGAACGTGACGTATTCAGGTCTCAGTGGGCCTGCGACGGCCGGACATATTCACGGTCCGGCAGCAAAGGGTGAAAATGCCGGCGTCGCCGTCCCGTTCAAGGGCGCTCCGAAAAGCCCGTTCAAGGGGGCGGCGGTGCTGACCGACGCGCAGGCTGCCGACCTGATGGCCGGCAAATATTACATCAACATCCATACGGCGGCCCACGAGGATGGCGAGATCCGCGGGCAGATCGAGAAGGCGGCGACGATGTAGCGCAATGTCGCCCGAGGGTGACTATAGCGCTGCATTAGCCCGTCGAAGTTTGCGGGACAGCGCCCCCCTCTGTCCTGCCGGACATCTCCCCCACAAGGGGGGAGATCGGCAGCTTTGGCGTTGGCGCCTGTTCAACTTCGAAAATTGGCGAAAGCAGTCGCGACATCCAATCTCCCCACCAGTGGGGGAGATGTCCGGTAGGACAGAGGGGGCGCGAAGGGACTCGGCCTATGCGTCTGACGCTCAGGACTTGTCGCGGATCTGGGTCATCGTCCGGGTCGGCGTGATGGCCTCGGGGTCGAGCCTGATCTCGACGATCGACGGCTTGCCGCTGGCGCGGGCGCGTTCGAAGGCCGGCGCGAAGTCGGCCGTCTTCTCGACCGTTTCTCCGTGGCCGCCATAGGCGCGGGCCAAAGCCGCGAAGTCGGGATTTCTGAGATCGGTGGCGACGACACGGCCCGGATACTCGCGCTCCTGATGCATGCGGATGGTGCCGTAGATGCCGTTGTTGACGACGACGACGATGATCGGCAGATCGTATTGCACGGCGGTGGCGAACTCCTGCCCGTTCATCAGGAAGCAGCCGTCGCCGGCAAAGGCGATCACGTCGCGCTCGGGAAACAATTCCTTGGCGGCGACCGCCGCCGGCGTGCCGTAGCCCATCGAGCCGGAGGTCGGTGCTGCCTGCGTGGCGAAGCGCCGGGAACGGTGGAAGCGGTGCACCCAGGTTGCGTAGTTGCCGGCGCCGTTGGTGAGGATCGCATCGTCGGGCAGCATCGTTTCGAGATAGTTCATGATCGGTCCCATCTGGACGGCGCCGGGACCACTTTCGGGCGGTGTCGACCAGTCGAGATAGGCGGCGTGCAGCTTCGGTGTTTCATCCGCCCAGACCGGCGTGACGGCCGGCTTGCGCCCGGCGAAGGCTTCGACGAAAGCGGAAGGCGAGGCGTTGATCGCCAGCGTTGGTCGGTAGACGCGGCCGAGCTCGCTGGCATCGGCGTGGACATGGACCAGCGTCTGGTCGGGGTAGGGGCTCTTGAGCAGCGTGTAGTCGGAGGATGGCATCTCGCCCATGCGGCCGCCGACGAGCAGCACGAGGTCGGCCTGCTTGATGGCGGTCGCCAGCTTCGGGTTGATGCCGATGCCGACATCGCCGGCATAGTTCGGGTGTAGATGATCGAACAGCATCTGGCGGCGGAAGGAGCAGCCGACCGGCAGCGACCAGGTTTCGGCGACCGTCCGCATCCGCGCGACGGCCTCCGCATCCCAGCGCGTGCCGCCGAGGATAACGAAGGGGCGCTTCGCCCTGTTGAGGAGCTTTTCGAGAGCATCGAGCTCGGCCTCGCCCGGCCGCGTTTCGACCGGCGTGTGGGGCAGGGCTTCTGGCGCGTCGGCAAGGCTGGTCAGCATGTCTTCCGGCAGCGAGATGACGACCGGGCCGGGGCGGCCGGACGTCGCCACCGCGAAGGCCCGCGTGACGAATTCGGGAATACGCGCGGCATCGTCGATCTCGACCACCCATTTGGCGATGTCACCGAAGAACCTGACGTAGTCGACCTCTTGGAAGGCTTCGCGCTCCTTGGCGTGGCTGGCGACCTGGCCGATAAACAGGATGACAGGAACCGAATCCTGCATGGCGATGTGGATGCCGGCCGAGGCGTTGGTGGCGCCGGGGCCGCGGGTGACGAAGCAGATGCCGGGCTTGCCGGTCAGGCGGCCATGGCAGTCGGCCATCATCGCAGCTCCGCCTTCCTGGCGGCAGACGATGGTGCGGATCGGCGAATCGTGCAGCGCGTCGAGCACCGCAAGATAGGATTCTCCGGGCACGCAATAGATGCGGTCGGTGCCGTTGGCTTCGAGCGCATCGACGATCAGTTGTCCGCCGGTCTTCATTTTCCTGATCTCTCCAGTTCGGCAAGGATTTCTGCGGTGTGCTCGCCCAGACGCGGCGAGGGCCGCTCGTAGACCAGCGGCGTGCCCGACATGACCATCGGCGCGCGCACCGAAGGCAAGAGATTGCCGTGGCCGTCGTCGAGGTCGAGCCGCATGCCGCGCGCGATGGTCTGCGGGTCGGCGAACATCTCGCCGATCGTGTTGATCGGGCTGGCAGGCACGCTTGCCGCCTCCAGCTTGGCCAGCAGCGGATCGCGATCGAAGGTTTTTAGCGCCTCGATTATATGCTCGCGCAATTTCGCCCGGTTGGCGACCCGGGCGGGATTGGTGGCGAAATCGGGGTTCGATGGCAGGTCGACCAATCCGACGGCCGCGCAGAATTTGGCGAACTGGCCGTCATTGCCGATGGCCAGGATGATGTGGCCGTCCTTCACCGGCACCACTTCGTAGGGCGCGATGTTCATATGCGCATTGCCCATCTGCACAGGCGATTTGCCGGAGACCAGATAATTGAGGTTTTGGTTGCCGAGCGCCGAGATCTGGGTGTCATAGAGCGCCATGTCGATGTGCTGGCCTTCGCCGGTTTTCTCGGCGTGGCGAAGCGCGGCCTGGATGGCGATCACCGAATAGAGGCCGGTGAAAATGTCAGAGATGGCGACGCCGGCCTTTTGCGGCTCGCGGCCAGCCTCGCCGGTGATCGACATCATGCCGGCCATGCCCTGGATGATGAAGTCATAGCCGGCGCGTGGCGCATAGGGTCCATCCTGGCCGAAGCCGGTGATCGAGCAATAGATCAGCCGCGGGTTGCTCTTGCGCAAGCTGTCATAGTCGAGCCCGTATTTCCTGAGGCCGCCGAGCTTGAAGTTCTCGATCAGCACGTCTGAGGTCGCGACCAGCCGGCGGATCGTCTCGGCGCCTTCGGGCGTCGAGAAATCGACAGCGATGGAGCGCTTGCCGCGATTGCAGGAATGGTAATAGGCGGCGGAAAGGTTCTCGCCGTCATGGCTCATGACGAAGGGCGGACCCCATTTGCGGGTGTCGTCGCCGCCGTCCGGGCTCTCGACCTTGATGACGTCTGCACCGAGATCGGCAAGCAGCTGCCCGGCCCACGGCCCGGCCAGGATGCGGGCGAGTTCGATTACGCGGATGCCTTTCAGCGGAGGCTCGGTCATGGATCACCGTGATTGGTCGGAAGCGCAGCCTTGGATTTCTTTTTTGTGCATGTCGTTGTCCCAAAACCGCTGCGCACTTTTGGGCAACATGCACTATCAATCCCGCGTGCTGCTGTCACGGCTCTTGCAATGGGCCAATCCGAATGTGCCAATGTCGACCATGCCTATCTCGATCAGGCTTGTTTCAACACGCTGTCGGCCCAGGCGGCAAAATCATCCATGATGATATCTCGGTTTACCTCGTTCAGGCTCTCGTGGCGGGTCTCGGTGTAAACCTTTGAAACAAGATTCGAAAAGCCCATCCTGTGCAGGCGTCCAGCG
>NZ_RZTI01000160.1:0-6395 GCF_003997275.1 Mesorhizobium sp. M6A.T.Ce.TU.002.03.1.1 | reverse complement strand
AGGCGTCCGGCGAGATGGCTGACTGCCTTGCCGCCGTCGGTGGCGGGGTCCTTTTCGCCGCCGACTAGGCAGATCGGCAGGGTCTTGCGGACGCCGGAAAAATTAGCGTCGTCGGCACCGTCGAAGACAAAGCCGAACACATCGCGCCACATCGACACGGAGGCATCCCAGCCGCACAGCGGATCGGCGATGTATTTGTCGACCTCGGCTGCGTCGCGCGACAGCCAGTCGAACGGCGTCCGGTGATAGGGCACAGTTTTGCCCCAGGCCTGGAAGGTCAGCCTCGGCAGCATGCGCGACGGCACGTCGGAGCCGAGCCGGAATTTTTCCCAGGCCAGGATGGCCAGAGCGGCACGGCCAGCGAGCCCGGCGGAAAAATTAGCGTTCCAGATGGCGGCGGCGCGCAGCCGGCCCGAATGGGCAAGCATGAAATTCAGGGCGACGAGGCCGCCCATGGAATGGCCGAAGACGATGACGGGCAGACCGGGATGTTCGCCGGCGATCAAATCGTGCACGGCTGCGACATCAGCGATGACCTTGGCGCCGCCATCTGATTGAGCGAACTGGCCGAGCGGCGCGTCTGGCGCCTTGGTGGCGCCGTGGCCGCGATGGTCATGGACGTAGACATGGAAGCCGCGCTCACCCAGAAAGGTAGCGAAGCGGACATAGCGCGCGGCGTGCTCGGCCAGCCCGTGATTGATCTGGATAGCGGCGCGCGGGCGGCCCTCGGCGCGCTTCACATAAAGGTTGAGCGCCGCACCGGTCGGCGATCGGAGCACGCGCTGCTGGCTGAATGACATCGTCGCTTCGTCTCCAACGTGTTTTCGCGCCTGCGGGCATTTGTGTGCGCTGATGCCGGCTTTGCGTCAATCCGTGTTTTCCGCAGCGCTGTTCTTGCGTCGCTACGCGGGGTATCGCAATTCTGACATGGAGAATTTGATACCGAGAGAGGGCGGCAGTCTGTTGCCACAGCATTTTTAGCCGGGGGTACTTTTATGCGTATGCGGACAGGTCTTGTTCTCGGATTGGCGTTTGTCGCCGCGTCGCTAACGGGTGCTGCGCGGGCCGAGGTCAAGATGAGCGGCTCTTTCGTGGCCGACGCCGCCTGTCCAGCGACCCAGGCCATCAAGAGCGGCAAGAACCCTGGCGACATCTCGACCGATGCGGGACAGAGCTACGAGCTTCTGGCCGGCAACAAGGATGCCCCCACGCACTATCTGATCCGCGTGCCGGGGGCCGATCCGGAGCGCCGATGGGTGAAGATCGACTGCGGCCATGTTTCGGGCGGCAGTGCATCCACGGAACCGGCAGCACCCGCGCCAGCCGATCAGGAGAAGTCCGCGGCGCCGGCTTCGGGGAAACCTGAATATGTCCTCGCGCTGAGCTGGCAGCCGGCCTTTTGCGAAACCAGGCCCGGCAAAACCGAATGCAAGGCGCAGACCGCGGCCGGTTTCGACGCGACGCATTTCACCTTGCACGGGCTGTGGCCGCAGCCGAACGGAAATTTCTATTGCCAGGTGGCAGCGGCCGACAAGGCGAACGACAATCCGGCGCACTGGCAGGACCTGCCGCCGGTCGAGCTCGACCCGAACACGCGGTCGGAACTCGATCGGGTGATGCCGGGCACCGCATCCGACTTGGAAAGACATGAGTGGATCAAGCATGGCACCTGTTACGGCAAGAGCCAGCAAGTGTATTTCTCCGATGCGCTGAACCTGATGCGCGCGGTGAATGCTTCGCCGGTGCGCGATCTGTTCGCAAAGAACATCGGCAAGCAACTGACGTCGGATCAGATCCGCAGTGCCTTCGATAGCGCGTTTGGCGCGGGGGCAGGTGAGCGGGTCCGGGTATCCTGCCTGGTCGATTCGACGAGTGGTAGGCGGCTGATCGGTGAGCTGACGCTTGGCCTCACCGGCCCAATCGGTCCGAGCAGTCGACTCGGCGACCTGATGCAGGCTGCCGCGCCGACAAGCAAAGCCGGCTGCCCGAAAGGCTTTGTCGATTCCACAGGATTCCAATAACAGACAAGCCAGCAGGCAGGCTGGATGCTATGCGCCGACGCCGTGCCCTGGCCTGGTCCACGCGTTGAGGCTGTCGGCCTCGCGGCCGCCCGGTTCGCCGACGACGCGGTCGCGTCCGGTCGACTTGGCTTTGTACAGGCGCTGGTCGGCCAGCGCGAAAACATCGGCAAGGCAGCGGGTCGTCTCGCTGACGGTGGAGATGCCGGCGCTGACGGTGATGCCGAACCGGCTGGTGCTTGCGGAAGTCTTGACCGCGTGCCTGATGCTTTCGCCAAGCAGCCTGGCGACCGAATGCGGACGTAAGCAGAGGATGGCGAATTCCTCGCCGCCGATCCTGAACACCTGATCCTCGGGACCGACAATCTCTCCGAGCAGGGCGGCGACGGATTTCAGCACCTTGTCGCCCTCGGCGTGACCGAAGCGGTCGTTGATCGATTTGAAATGGTCGACATCGATGATCAAGAGGCTGAGCGGCTTGGCCGTCCGCAGGCTGGCGGCGACTGCGGTCTCACCGTCGCTGTCGAAGCGGCCCCTGTGCAGCAGGCCGGTAAGCCCGTCGCGGCCGACATGCTCGACCAGCGCCTCATAGCGCTCGCGATAAGTCAGCGTGTCGAAGATGTCGGACAGCCCGCGCGGGGCCGGGATCTGTCGCGCCTCGAACCATCTGATGTAAGCGACAAGCATGATGCTGTAGGCAAGCGCCGCGCCCATCTTGGCGAACCAGCCGCCGAAGAAAACCGCGATCGGTGCGCCGGTGACGAAATGCAGCGCGGTGAAAAACCCAGCCTGGTCGAATGTCAGCACGCAGGCGACGGAGACCAGGATGCGGGTAAAAAGCGCCTTGCGAAGATAACGCCCAAGCTTTTCGTAGAGCAGGATGATCAGGATGGCGTCAACGAAGAGCAGCGTCGTGCCCCACACCATCAGCCAGCCCATCTGGTCGATGAAGCCGATGTCGGGAAGCTTGCCACTGGGAAGCGGTGCGATCTCATGCAGGCGCAGGACCAGCACAAGCCCGATCATCAGGGCATTGCCGAGCAACAGGCCGTAGATCGGCTGCCGAACAGTTGCGGCGTCCTCTTTGATGTAGAGCAGCAGCAGCATCACCAGCTTGCCGGAAAACAGCACGGCGGAACCGGGCGAAACCATGCCGAATGGCAGCGCGACATAAAAGACGCTGGCGAGGTAGGTTTCCAGGAAATGCATGACCCCGAGGGCGCAGACAAAAACGCCGAGGCCGATGCGGTGCCTGAACCGGAAAAGCGTGACCATGACACCGAAATAGAGAACCGCTTCGGCAAGGAGCAGGCAACTGTTCAACAACGCCGTCGATCCGATCTTTCACCGCAGAAATCGCGGCTTGCCGGCGATTCCCCATCCGACACTTTTTTGACGCGGAATGGTTAACCGGAGCTTGCGCCGGGCTATGCAGCGAACCGAAAGCGGCGACAGTTCGATGAGCGTCTTCGGCCCGAAGATGAGCCACAAATGCCAAAACAGTTTGCCGTTCGGCGCGGCATCGCCTACATAGCGCGCAACTTCCATTCAATCCGACATTCCAGTCGACTTTTCAGGGAAAGCGCGCGTGGCACGCCAGTTCATCTATCACATGGCCGGCCTCAACAAGGCCTATGGCACCAAGAAGGTGCTCGAGAATATCCATCTCTCCTTCTACCCGGACGCCAAGATCGGCATCCTCGGCCCGAACGGCGCCGGCAAGTCGACGATCCTCAAGATCATGGCCGGCATCGACAAGGAGTGGAGCGGTGAGGCGTGGCTGGCCGAAGGCGCGACCGTCGGCTACCTGGCGCAAGAGCCGGCGCTCGATGCGAGCAAGACCGTGTTCGAGAACGTCATGGAAGGTGTCGCCGCCAAGACCGCCATCATCGAGCGCTACAACGAATTGATGATGAACTATTCCGACGAGACGGCCGACGAGTCGGCCAAGCTCCAGGACGAGATGGACCGGCTGAACCTGTGGGATCTCGAACAGCAGGTCGAGATGGCTATGGAAGCGCTGGGCTGTCCGCCCAAGGAAGCCGATGTCACCAAGCTGTCGGGCGGCGAGCGCCGCCGCGTCGCGCTTTGCCAGCTGCTGCTGCGCCAGCCTGACCTTCTGCTGCTTGACGAGCCGACCAACCATCTCGATGCCGAGACCACGGCGTGGCTGGAAAAGCATCTGCGTGCCTATCCGGGCGCCGTGATGATCATCACCCACGATCGCTATTTCCTCGACAATGTCACCGGCTGGATCCTCGAGCTCGACCGTGGCCGCGGCATTCCCTATGAGGGCAACTACACCAAATATCTCGAAGCCAAAGCCAAGCGTCTCAAGCAGGAAGGCCGCGAAGACGATGCGCGCCAGCGGGCGATCGGCCGCGAGCGCGAGTGGATCCAGTCCAGCCCGAAGGCCCGGCAGACCAAGTCGAAAGCGCGCATCCAGGCGTTCCAGGACCTGCTGGATGCGGCCGACAAGCGGCGTCCGAGCGACACACAGATCGTCATTCCGCATGGCGAACGGCTTGGCAATGTGGTGATCGAGGTCGACGATCTGTCGAAGGGCTTTGGCGACACGCTGCTGATCGACGATCTCGAATTCAAGCTGCCGCCGGGCGGCATTGTCGGCGTCATCGGCCCGAACGGCGCCGGCAAGACGACTTTGTTCCGCATGATCACCGGCCAGGAAAAGCCGGATGCCGGCACGATCCGCGTCGGCGAGACGGTCAAGCTCGGTTACGTCGACCAGAGCCGCGACGCACTCGACCCAACCAAGACCGTGTGGGAAGAAATCTCGGGCGGCGCCGAAGTGGTCAAGCTCGGCAAGTTCGAGGCCAACACCCGCGCCTATTGCGCGTCGTTCAATTTTCGTGGCGGCGATCAGCAGCAGAAGGTCGGCAACCTTTCCGGCGGCCAGCGCAACCGCGTGCATCTGGCCAAGATGCTGAAGACCGGTGGCAACGTGCTGCTGCTCGACGAACCGACCAACGATCTCGATACGGAAACGCTGGCGGCCCTCGAAGACGCGCTGGAAAACTTCGCCGGCTGCGCCGTCATCATCTCGCACGACCGCATGTTCCTCGACCGGCTGGCGACGCACATCCTCGCCTTTGAGGGCGATAGCCATGTCGAATGGTTCGAGGGCAATTTCGAGGATTACGAGCAGGACAAGATCCGCCGGCTGGGCCCCGATGCCGTCAATCCGCACAGGATGACGTATAAGCGGCTGACGAGGTAGAGTGCGCATATCGGGCGGCGAATTCTCGAATGACCTGAGGAGCTGAAATGGCTGATTGGTCCGCCGCCCAATATCTGAAATTCGAGGACGAGCGCACGCGGCCGTCGCGCGATCTCGTCGCGCAGGTGCCGGTGGAGGCACCGCAGCGGGTGGTCGATATCGGCTGCGGACCTGGCAATTCGACCGAATTGCTGGTCGAACGCTGGCCGAGCGCGCAGGTCAGCGGGTTCGACACCTCGCCCGACATGATCGAGAAGGCGAGGGCACGTTTGCCTGATGTAACCTTCGAGTTGGCCGATGCGGCGGCGTGGCAGCCCGAAAAACCGGTCGACGTGATCTTCGCCAACGCAGTGTTCCAGTGGCTGCCCGAGCATCCGGCGATCTTGCAGCGGCTGATAGGATTTTTGGCGCCCGGCGGCGCGCTTGCCGTGCAGATGCCCGACAATATGAGCGAGCCCTCGCACCGGCTGATGCGGGAGACGGCGGCCGAAATGCCGTTTGCCGACAAGCTGAGGAATGCAGCGCGCGGGCAACTGCCGCCGGTATCGTTCTACTACGATCTTTTGTCGCCGTTCTCCGACCGGCTCGACATCTGGCACACCGCCTACAATCACCCGCTGGCCGATGCCGAAGCCATCGTCGAATGGCTGAAGTCGACCGGGCTGAAGCCGTTCCTCGATCCGCTCGACGAGGACGAGCGGCGGCTTTTCCTCAACCGCTACACGGCAGCGATCGCGCAAGCCTATCCGAAGACGGCGAACGGCAAGGTGCTGCTGCGCTTTCCCCGCCTCTTCATCGTCGCGCGCCGCGCCGCTTAGCCCAGGCACTTGATTTAAGCCCGCATAAACTTGCTTGATGCGAAAGATGTTGCGCCGAGCTCTCGCGGCGCCCACATCAAGCCGCAACGCCTGCGCATGGGGACGAACTGAAAATGCATCGCGTCATCATCAGCGGCATCGGCGTTGAAATCCCCGAGCCTTCGATCACCAATGAAGAATTGGTCGGCAGCTTCAATGCCTGGGTCGAAATGGAGAATGTCCGCCGCCGGGCCACGGGTGAGACGCTGCTGCAGAAATCGGACAGTGCCTTCATCGTCCATGCTGCGGGCGTGCAGACCCGCAATGTGATCGAGCGGGAAG
>NZ_RZTI01000015.1:51864-76256 GCF_003997275.1 Mesorhizobium sp. M6A.T.Ce.TU.002.03.1.1 | reverse complement strand
TGGCGGCAACTCGGCCGACCTTCTGCAGATCGCTCATGCCGGCAATGCCGGTCGCTATTGTCAGGAAGATGACAGGTACGGTGATTATCTTGACGACATCGACGAAGGCATCGCCGAGCGGCTTCAGGCTCTGGCCGGTCTCCAAATGGAAATAGCCGATTGCAGCACCCAGGATTATGGCGGCAAGCACCTGCACGTAGGCCCGGGCAAAATGGCGCTTGCGGGCCGCTGCGTTCGCTATGGGGACTTGTGGAACCAACACCGTTTCTCTCCTTGACCGGATCGGGGTGGGGCTCCTCCTTCTCCCATGCAGTGCTCCGGTCGAACGCTGCGCCCACTTCGGCGCAAGCGATGTGCCAAATAGCAAAGAGGGGAAAACGCGCAGGACCTCTCACGCAGTGCTTGTTCGCTCTCCCGCACTCGCGCTGCGGTTGCCAGTCAACTATGGAAGGGTCCGTTCTTGGGAATTCCAAAGGTCGCTCTTTGCTTCGGCGCAGCTTGGCTGGCTGGAAGGTTCCCTGTTTGCCTTGGGGTCTGGGACCTGCGTCCAGATGGTCAACATTTTCCTGCGCGCCGCACGGGGCTCCAAAGATTCAATCGAGGACGGGCCCTCTTCGAAAACGGCGGCAGCGTTGGTCAAGCCCTTCCACCCTGCTGTCCCACCAAGGGTGTTCAGAAGCTCAGTTCACGATTAAGCGATGGATCAGCGTCATCTGGCGTTTGCGCCATCGCGGCGGCGTTGCAAGGGGTCTGCCAAGGATGAGCAAGCCGCGAGGCAGGGCCCGAGACCTAGACTCCATCCTCATCAACAGCGCTCGGCTCGCGTTAGGAATGTTCGAACCGCAGCACGATCAGGTGGCCACACCGTTGGTCGGAACCGGAACCCGACGAATGATCGTTCGTGACCGACATCTGTGAACAAGCAGTGTGTGTCATTGCAATCACCACCCATTGCGCGCAATTGCCCATATGGCCGTGAATGAACTGGATTTGGTGATTTTCCAGATGGCGGTGGAAAGCGTCCGCTTGCTCTCTTCAAGCTTTGATGAGAAGGCGGCTGAGATAGCCACGAGGAGCCGTGGTAGCCTTCTTTTCGACGTGCGGGTTGACGGTGACCTGGAGGTCCAGCGAGTCGCAGCCATTGGATATCCAGGCGACAAGATCGGTGTGGTGGCATTGGACCGAGAGGGCCTTGTTAGCTGCTGTTGCCTTGTCAATGGCACCTTCTCACCTTTCATTGCACCATTGGAGAACTGGACCAGCATGCCCCTGTCCATGCAGGCCCAGATCGATGTCACAGGCTATGCGAGGCTCCTTCTGGCCGCCCTGCGAAATGCTGGACATATGCTGGGCAGGTAGCATCACCGATGATGTCTGTGATGAGATGGTGCAGACGGCTGGATGAGGCGATCGCTTGCCGGCAGCTTTGGCCGCCAAGCGATCGGTGAGTTCGCAATGCTGGACACGTCCTGTAGACTCTGCCAGTTAAGTTAGCGGACAACCATCTGACGAATGCCCGATCTGACAGTCTGGACGGCGCGGCATGCCCCCCTAGGAATGCAGCCGTGGTTCTACTCCCTCGGCTGTTTTTGCGTCGAAGGCGACGGGCACACCGTGAACGATGGACGTCGCCGCCACCAATTCCTCAACTCGCGATCGGTCGCTTTGCACGCCGGCATAAGCGTTCGAATGGCGCGGATCGCCTGGGCGGTGGAGAGGAACCGGGCCTTGCCTCTGGACAGAACATAGGCTTCGGCGGCTTTTTCACCCGCCTCCCTGAAACTCCGACTGACACGATCTAGGACGGGAGTTCGGCAGCCTTCAAGCCTATGTCCGATACCGGACAATCAGGCAGCGGTGGCCAGGCCGAAATAACGTTGCTCCTCCTCGCCGTAAGCGCCATGCGTGAGTTCCATCAATCCGACGCGGTCGATAATCGTGACCTCGCCGCGCTTGGCACGGACAAGTCCTCGATATTCAAGCATTTGCAGGGCCGTGGTGACCCCGGGACGGCGGGCGCCGAGCATGGTCGCCAGAAATTCATGCGTCAGGTAGATCTTGTCTCCGTCAGAGCGGTCATGGATCATCAGCAACCAGCGGGCCAGCCGTTCCTCGATTTTGGAGTGGCCATTGACCAGTGCCGTCCGGGACGACTGGACAAGGAACGCGTGGGCATAGTCCAGCACTGACGTGCGCAGCGACGGGCTTTCCGCAACCGCAGGACGAAGGATTTCAACCGGCAGGCGCCAGCCATTGCCTGCGGCCTGGATATAGGTGTCGTTGGAAGAGCTGTCCTGTCCGAGAATGACGGCAATTCCTGTCATCCCGTCATATCCGATAATGCCGACTTCACATTGCCGTCCGCCGGTCATGGTGGCGACCACCGAGGCGACGCCCCTCTCGGGAAAATATCCATTCCTGATCGGCTGATGCGCGATCTCCAACTGAGCCTTGATGTCCAGTTCGACGCGATGCAGCGAAGGTCGCAACAGCGCGAAGTCCTCCGGCGAAAGGGATTTCAGCACCCGGTTGCGAAAAAGGGATTCGGGCAAGGCTCTCTCCCATGCGGGCAAGAGCGCGTACCTCTTACTGTCGGCTGCATCCGAAGTAACTGACGGCCGATGCCAAAGCATAGGCTTCGAAACGCGCGATTGCAAAGCCCTATCGGGGCAGTGCAGCCATGCTAGAAGTCGCGCGGCCTTACGATAGGCGCGGATGACATGATTCCCTTCTGCGGCCACCAAGAACGGCTCGGGCACGCTTTAATCGTTCATACACAAGCTCGCAGGAATGTAAGCGGCGGAACAATCGGGTGATTCGTACCGCCCTGCCCTTTCAGAAATCAAGTCATTGGACGTCAATTCGGGCTGGAACGCCTCGTCGCGGAACGGCACAGGAAACGCAGCCGGATCAGCAATGGTGGTTCACCGTATCTGCGGTCGGATGTGCGGTCCGGCGGCTCATCGCCCAATGGCTTGTCGACGGGGAAGTGGAACTCGTCATGTCGCCGCGAACCGTCACCGCGCTAGCGGGGCGCTTTTGAAGACGCCGGTGTTTTCTTTGTGGAACTGAAACTGTGAGGTGATTGATGCATGACTCAAACTTTTGGGTATTTCCGCTGGATCGGCGACGCACATTGGTCGAAAGTATCGCCCAGGCCCTCGAGACCAAGAAGGGCGAGGCGGCGAGTGCGTTCTGGCGCTGTGCTGCCAAGAAAATGCTCATTCAATTGTCCGATGTAGGAATTGCGCAGAGTTCGCTGCGCAGGAGGTTGGAAGCCTTCTTCATGCGGTCTTGGACGATATGGCCAACCGAACGGTAATGCACATAGCATAGGCTTGGGCGCTGTTGGATCGCGCGTCAGCTCGGGTCCTTATCGGGGGACTGCTCCGACTGGCCGACGGTCCGGCCAAACCGGCATACCGGCAAAGGTTTGAGGTTGGGATCGCTCACGGCGGCCGGTCCAATATTCCAAGGCGACCTCAGAAGCCACATTGGCTTCTTTCCAAGCGGACGGGCGCCATTTTGGCGTGCTCACGCTGGACTGCGGGTTGCGCCTACGGAAATCCGAAGTCCGGCCGCGCGAGTCGATCGACCGGAACAGTCGAATGCTCGTGGGGCCGGGTCCCCTCAGCTTGACGGCGGGCGGTGGCGGCCGTGAGCAGACTTAACCCAGGTCACGGCTGAGCATCCGCAGGCGCTATGCCGATTGGATGAGAACTGGTTGCCACAACACCGGCCCGTTCAGGCGTCCCCTCCAGCGGATGCGCAAGAGACTGGCGTAGGAAATCTCGAGGAAGCCGGCGACTGCCTCGGTGTTGCCGACCTGCTGGGGCTGTCCGATACGTGACAACGGCCAGGTCGCGAGACGAAGGATCCTTTCGATGCGCGTATCTGTCACCGTTACGATCCCGGAGAGATTGTTGGCCAAGCCGAATTCGATGATGCCCGCGAAGAGCTCGTAGGTTGCTTGTGCCAGGCCGCCAGCAGCCTTCGGCGCTGTCGCAGGGAGATCGAGCGCGAAACGACTACTCTCCCAGATATCGGCACTCGCAGGGACCACCATCTCATCCAGCAGCGCCGGAAACGTATCGCGCAACATAGTCGGTCCGGTGGTCGGCAAAAGGCGGACGCAGCCGCAAGTTCGCCAATCGGACCCCTTGAGAAGTAGGTAGACGGGGTTCAGGCTGTCAAACGGGTCCGTTTCCATTTCGCCTTCGGTCTGCACTTCCCAATCGAGCCGCTTCTTGAAAACCCGATACCTAAGCCCGTGCATTTCCCTGAGTTCGCTCGCGAACTCGGCGTAGCAGTCGGGTGTTATCAGCTGCATCATTGTCGTCTCCGTGCGGGATGTGTCCACGCAATCGAAGGGCAAAGCCGTCATGAATGCAGCCTGTAGACCTTTACAGCTAGCCTTGGAGAGGATCAGGATCTCGCCCGAGCAGCCATCCGCACTATGGCCTGGTTGATGGTTCGCACGCCAAGCTTCGCCTTGGCGTTTTCCTGATGGAAGGTCACGGTGCGTTTCGAGACACCGAGAATCTGGCTGATATCCCAGGCCGACTTGCCGCACGCCGCCCATTTCAGGCACTCGAACTCCCGCGGGGTGAGCGTTATGCCATCTACCACGCAATCTTCGGCGAGCCTGCGCCGGGCATGGATATGAACGTTGATCGCAACCAACTGCATTGCTTTTTCGTAGCGCGTCAGCGACCTCAAAAGTGGCGGATGCGCCTCGTTGGAGGCGAAGGTCAGTGCGGCGAACCGGCCGCGAGGATCATGCATCGACATGGTCAGTCCGCCGCGAATGCCGAACTCAGCTGCTTTTTCCAGGACTTCCTGCTGCGAGGTCGGCAAATAACGGTGATCGCGGTCCACACCCCAGTCGAAGGTATCCCAGCCTCGCAGTCCCCGCAGGATCACGGGATCCACGCTGTGGTAGCGCAGTTGCAGGTAATGTGATGTCCATGATGATGGATAATTCGAGATCAATCGCGGCGTGTCGCCGGAAGCGGATGGGTAGGTGAAATAAGCGAAGAACGGAAAGTCGAATCCGGCTGCGGCGGACGCCATTGCCTCATGGAGATCGACGGCATCGACGCTTGCAGAGAGTTGCTCGACCAAGGTTTCAAATACGCGATGCATCTGCGCTTTGCGTACCTCGCGGAGGTTGCTGGAAGCCGGGCGGAGACGTGGTTCTAAATGATGGCCTGTCCCTGCAGGGCGTACGACGCGCCGCCGTCATCACCGCAATTGCTGTGCTGCTTCCGATTGGAGAGAGCTCCGCGCACCTGACCAACTACCGATGGGTGATATTGCGACGTTATCGATGAGCCGCGTGTCGCCAAGCCAAGCCGCAGCAAGCAAGCGTGCCGGTCGGTCAAGGCTTGCTAACGATTGCAGGTCTGTTTCTCCGCGAAGCTCCAGGTATTCGAGCTCGCGATAGCCGGCAGCCAGAATTGTTGCACGCGCTTCATCAAGCGTAGGCAGGATGGGAGAGCCGCGTGCAAGCCGCTCGGCCGTATCGAGCAGGACCGATGCTAGTTTTGGGGCAATGGCGCGTTGGGCTGGGGAGAGCCGCACGTTACGCGACGATAGCGCAAGACCATCGGCTTCGCGGACTGTCGGACAGGGCACAATAGTGATCGGAATGTCGAGGTCCCGGACCAAGCGCCTGACAAGCTGAAGTTGCTGAAAATCCTTTTCGCCAAAAAAGGCGAAGTCAGCGCCGGCCTGCAGGAAGAGCTTGGCCACGACCGTCGCCACGCCATTGAAATGGCCGGGCCGGAATGCGCCGCACAGGCATTCGCTGATGCCGGACACTGAAACGACCGTGGCGAAGCCCGCCGGGTACATTTCCTCTGCGTCCGGCACATAGAGCAGATGCGTGCCCAGCGGCGCGAGCTTGGCAGCATCTTCGCTTTCCGTCCGAGGATAGGCAATCAGGTCGGCGGGGCTGTTGAACTGCTTGGGGTTTACGAACAGCGTCACGATCACCCGCTCGGCCCTTTCAAGCGCCTTCCGCACAAGGCTCAGATGCCCGTCGTGCAAGGCTCCCATGGTCGGCACAGTACCGATCGTGGCACCCGAGCGACGCCATTGCGCAACGACGGCGCGCAGCTCGCTCACGGTTCGAGCGATCGGCACGCTCATGTGAAGTCTCCGGCCTTCAAGGCGTTGACATAGAGATGTTCGACCGCCGGAAAGTGCCGGTTCCGCACATCGGTGGCGTAAGCGGCGATTGCCGCCTCAGCCTGCTCACCGAGCTCGGCATAGCGTTTGACGAACTTCGGCCGAAATGATGTGAAGAGCCCGAGCATATCGTCGCTCACCAGAATCTGGCCGTCGCAAGATGGCGAGGCACCGATGCCGATGGTGGGTATGTCGATATCGGCGGTTATCTGCCGTGCAAGCTGCTCCGGTATCTTTTCGAGCACCAAGGAGAAGGCGCCCGCCTCGGTTACCGCCCTGGCGTCGCGCCTGATCCGCTCTGCATCGGCTCCCCGGCCCTGCACACGATAGCCTCCGAACGTGTTTACCGCCTGCGGCGTCAGCCCCACATGGGCCATGACAGGTACGCCGCGCGCGGTAAGGAAGCGGATGGTTTCCGCGATGGTCTCGCCGCCCTCGAGCTTCACCGCTGAACAACCGGTCTCACCCATCACCCGCGCAGCGTTGCCGAAAGCGTGCTCTGGGCTTTCCTCGTAGGAACCGAAGGGCAGGTCGACGACCATCAGTGCGTGTTCAAGGCCGCGGCGAACGGCCTGTCCGTGCATGATCATCATGTCGAGCGTGACGCCCAGCGTCGACGACAGGCCGTGCAGCACCATGCCGACGCTGTCGCCGACAAGAACGATGTCGCAGTGGCGATCGAGTAGCCTCGCGACCGGCGTGGTGTAGGCCGTCAAGCATACAAGTGGCGTCTGGCCTTTTCGCAATCGAATATCTGGAGGGGTAATCCCTTTTATCTCACCAGCCGCGCTCAACCGACGCCCCCTTCCCTTACGTTACCAACAGCGGGTGTCGCGTTTGGCATATTTTTGTGCGACTGCGAAGAGCTAAAAACAGCGCTTGAGTACTACGGTGTTGACGTGCTGGCTGCCAAGGTTACATTCAATCGATTAAGGCGCTCCGTTGGGCCAACCCACTTTCGCAAACATGGATCCTCAGACAAGAAGAACCAAGAAAGGCAAAGCCGCCGTCAAAGCTGACGAAGCCAAAGTGGACCTGACTGCCGTCGTGGTCGCCGTAAACGACAGTGAGCCCTGTGTCCTCACCGTCGGTCATGCGGACACCCTCCCTTCTGGACCTTTTGCGCTTGAGCATCGATCGCTGCAGTCGGGTTTGAGGGGGTGGGTGGAGCAGCAGACCGGCCATGCACTGGGATACATCGAGCAACTCTACACCTTCGCCGATCGCGATCGCATCGGCACTGAGCGCCACCAGCGCGTCATCTCAATCAGCTATCTTGCATTGACCAGGAAGGAACAGGCAACGAACTCGGCCGCGTGCGGCTGGCAAAGTTGGTACGAATATTTTCCCTGGGAGGACCACCGCTTCGGCACGCCGCCTGTGCTGCTCGATAGATTGCGGCCCCGCCTGATTGAGTGGGCCGGCGGCGCCAGCGAGCCGACCACTCAACGCGAGCGCCGGCAGCGCGCTGCGATAGCCTTCGGCTTCGACGACCGCCATTGGAACGAGGAACTCACGCTCCAACGCTACGAGTTGCTCTATGAAGCTGCTCTGATTGAAGAGGCCGGTGGCGGCAGGGACGCGATTGCGGCCGCGGCTGGCAAACCAATGGTCGCTGACCACCGTCGTATTCTGGCAACCGGGATCGCGCGGCTGCGTTCGAAGATCAAATACCGGCCGGTCGTGTTCGAGCTTATGCGGCCTTCCTTCACGCTGCTGCAACTGCAGCGAACCGTGGAAGCTCTGGCTGGCAGGCTCATCAACAAGCCGAACTTCCGGAGATTGGTCGAGCAGCAGGAACTTGTTGAGGAGACTGGGGAGACCTCCCTCGACACGGGCGGCCGACCGGCGAAGCTTTATCGCTTCCGCCATGCCGTTCTCGACGACAGGGCTATCGCCGGGACAAAATTACCGCTGGCGCGGGCTTGACATACTTATAGTCAAGGTAGACATATTCCCTTATTGTCAAACCGAATATAATCGAGGCGCCAATGACTGGGGCGTTACCTATGGCTGCGTCCCTGTATGAGCGTGTCCGGCGGGTGATCCCTCCCGTTGAATGGCTCGCGTTCGCCGGCGATATTGAAGCCATCTTAGCGCTGAAGCGTGAGCGCAATGCGGTGGTGCTGGCGCACAATTACCAGACGCCCGAAATTTTTCATTGCGTGGCAGACATCGTCGGCGACAGCCTGGCGTTGGCCCACAAGGCGGTGACGGTCGACGCCGACATCATCGTGGTTGCCGGCGTTCATTTCATGGCCGAGACGGCAAAACTGCTCAATCCGAACAAGACCGTGCTCATCCCGGATCTCAGCGCCGGCTGCTCGCTGGCCGAATCGATCACGGCAGACGACGTGCGGTTAATGCGGCTGCGGTATCCGGGGGTCCCCGTTGTTACTTACGTCAACACATCGGCCGCCGTAAAAGCGGAGTCCGACATCTGCTGCACGTCCGGCAACGCGAAGGCGGTGGTGGAATCGCTTGGCGTGGCGCGTGTGCTGATGCTGCCGGACGAATATCTGGCGAGGAACGTGGCAGCCGATACAGACGTCGAGATCATCGCCTGGAAAGGCCATTGCGAGGTGCATGAGCGCTTCACCGCAGCAGACATTCGGGAACTGCGCGATGCCCATCCAGGCGTCATCGTGCTGGCCCATCCAGAATGCCCACCAGACGTTGTCGCGGAGGCGGAGTTCTCCGGCTCGACCGCAGCGATGTCGGATTATGTCGAGCGGGAGAAACCGACGCGTGTCGTCCTTCTGACCGAATGTTCGATGAGCGACAACGTCGCGGTCGCGCATCCCGACGTCGAGTTCGTTCGCCCATGCAACCTGTGCCCGCACATGAAGCGCATCAACCTCGCCAACATTCGCGCCGCGCTCGAGCAGAACCGGCATGAGGTCCGGATTGATCCGGAAATTGCCGGCCCCGCCCGCCGCGCGGTCGAGCGCATGCTTTCCCTATGAGCCTGGAGGTTCGCGACATCGCCGGGGCGCCGGTCGTCATCGGCGGCGGCATTGCCGGCCTGATGACGGCGCTTCATCTGGCGCCGGAACCGGTCGTGCTTTTGACCAACGCGCCGCTTGGAACCGGAGCCTGCAGTGAGCTTGCCCAGGGCGGTCTTGCGGCAAGTCTCGGCGGCGACGACGGCCCGGATTTTCACCTTTGCGACACGATAGCTGCCGGCGACGGACTCTGCGACGAGGCCACGGTGCGGCGAGTGGTCCGAGCTGCACCCGAAGCGATTAGGACGATCCAAAGGTTCGGCGTCGCCTTCGACCAGCACCCTGACCGCGCGTTGCGACTTGGGCTCGAGGCGGCACACTCGCGACGGCGGATTGTGCATGCAGCTGGCGACGCCACCGGTCGCGAGTTGGTGCGCGTGCTCATCGCCGCGGTTCGGCGTACAGCCTCGATCACCACTATCGAAAATGTGGAGGTCCGCCGGCTGGTCGTGCAGGACGGGTCGGTCATCGCCGTGGTCGCCGCAGGACGAGCCGGCGCGCTCGCTCTGCCCACGCGTCGCGCGGTGCTGGCGACTGGCGGCGTCGGCGGGCTGTTTTGCGATACGACAAACCCCGCTGGCTCATGGGGTCACGGGCTGGCGCTCGCCGCATGGGCGGGGGCGGAACTCGCCGACTTGGAATTCATACAGTTCCATCCAACTGCGCTCGACGGTCCGCGCCGGCCGATGCCGCTGGTGAGCGAAGCCGTGCGTGGCGAAGGCGCGGTGCTCATCGATAAGCGAGGAGAGCGCTTCCTCGCTGACACACCTGGCGGTGAACTTGCGCCTCGCGACGTCGTCGCGCGCGCCATTTGGCACCAGCTTGCCGTTGGACGCCGCGTATTCCTGGATGCACGGCAAAGTCTCGGCCCGAGATTTAGCAAGCGTTTTCCAGGCATCGCCGAATTGTGCCGGAGCGCAGGGGTCGACCCCGCGACCGACCCGATCCCGGTGCGCCCGGCGGCACATTATCACATGGGCGGCGTCGCCGTAGACAGCGCCGGCCGCAGCTCCATCGAGGGATTGTGGGCCTGCGGTGAGGTCGCCTGTACCGGCCTGCACGGCGCCAACCGCCTGGCCAGCAACTCGCTCACCGAAGCGGCGGTCACCGCGAGCTGGGTTGCCGAAAGCGTTGCCGGCACGTCGTATACCCGGCGACCGCGCAGATGCTCCACATTCATCCCTCCAAGACCAGACGCTTCCGCGGTCCGCCCAATTGTCTCCGCCGCCCTGGGTATCATCCGCGACGGCGAGGCAATGCGCGAAGCGGTGGCGACCCTGCTGCCGATCGCAGCTGACAATGTCGCTGCCTCTGGCCCGGCTTTGGTCTCACTGATGATCGCCGTGGCGGCCCTGGGGCGGGAAGAGAGTCGAGGCGCGCACTGTCGGTCCGATTTCCCGCTCCACGATGCCGACGCGCGCCCATCACGGCTGACACTGCACAGCGCAATGCGGGCCGCGGCCGCACTCGATTGCCGGGCTACCATACGGAGCACCTGATATGATTTCATTCTCCCCCCTCCCCGCGACCCTAATCGAACCGATTGTGCGCGGTGCGCTCCTCGAAGACCTGGGCAGATGCGGCGACCTGACCAGCGATGCGGTTATCCCGCATGATTGCACTGCCACGTTGGTGCTCAAATCGAGGCAGGCGGGCGTCGTTGCCGGGCTCGATCTGGTCTCGTACGCCTTCCTGCTCGTGGAACCGGCGATCAACATCCAGATCTGGCGCCCTGATGGCAGCGATGTCGGGGCCGGGGAAACCATTGCAAAATTGTCCGGACCCGCGCGAGGCCTGCTCACGGCCGAACGCACTGCCCTCAATTTCTTATGCCGGCTGAGCGGCATTGCCACTGCCACAGCGGCGATGGTTGAGGCCGTGCGCGGTCACAAGGCGAGGATCGTATCGACGCGAAAGACGACGCCCGGCCTGCGGGTATTGGAAAAATACGCCGTGCGCGTCGGCGGCGGTGCCAATCACCGCTTCGGCCTCGATGACGGCGTGCTCATAAAGGACAACCACATCGCGATCGCCGGCGATATCCGCACAGCAATAGAGCGGGCGCGCGCCGCCGCAGGGCATATGGTGAAGGTCGAGGTTGAGGTCGACACGCTGAAGCAGCTCGATGCAGCGCTCGCGATTGGTGTTGACGCGGTGCTGCTCGACAATATGTCGGTCGAGGATCTTGCCCGCGCGGTTTCTATAGTGGGTGGCCGTACGATCACCGAGGCTTCCGGTCGGGTGACGCCGAAAACGGCGGCGGCGATTGCGGCGACCGGTGTCGATCTCATCTCCATGGGATGGCTGACGCACAGCGCCCCGATCCTCGACATCGGCCTGGACATGCCGGACCACCAGAACATCTGCAAGCATTTGAACTGAGGATTACGGCATGAGGAGCAACATCAGCTCGGCAGGCGTAGGAAGGCGGTGGGAAGACGTGCCGCAGCTCGCCTTTTAGCGAGTGCGCTCCAAAGCCAAGTCGGACCGGGCTTGCCGGTCGACAGACTCCTGAAGGCGTACCGGACTAGCAACAAAGGTTTGACGATGACGGTTGGAATGAACTCGGAGTTCGACGTGAACCAGACCATGCAATCGGTCGATGGAACGCCTCCGCGATGGAACCGCAAAGAGGCTGAGGCCATCTACGGCATGCCATTCAACGATCTGCTGTTCCTAGCTCAGACGATCCACCGCCAGAACTTCGATCGAAACCGAGTGCAGCTGTCGCGGCTCCTTAGCATCAAGACCGGCGGCTGCCCCGAAGATTGCGGCTATTGCAGCCAGTCTGCGCATTACGAAACCGGGGTGAAGGCGTCGAAGCTGATGAACGTCAAGCATGTCATCGACGAAGCGGCCAAGGCGCGTGATGGCGGCGCAACGCGCTATTGCATGGGCGCGGCGTGGCGAAGTCCCAAGGAGCGCGACATGGACGTCGTGGTCGCCATGATCGAGGGCGTCAAGGCGCTCGGCATGGAGACCTGCATGACACTCGGCACGCTCGATCTTGAGCAAGCTGCTCGCCTGAAGCAGGCCGGTCTCGACTACTATAACCACAACATCGATACCTCTGAGCGCTACTATGGCGAGGTTATTTCAACCAGGACTTTTGCCGACCGGCTGGAAACGCTTGGGCACGTGCGCGCGGTTGGGATGAAAGTCTGCTGCGGCGGCATCGTCGGGATGGGAGAAGAAAAGACCGATCGCATCGACATGCTGGTCACGCTCGCGAACCTGCCCGAGCCGCCGGAAAGCGTGCCGATCAACATGCTTATTCCCATCGAAGGCACGCCGCTTGCCGCGGCCGACGCCATCGATCCGATCGATTTCGTCCGCATCGTTGCGCTCGCGCGGGTGATGATGCCGAAATCCTGTGTAAGGCTGTCCGCCGGCAGGACGGCGATGAGCGACGAAACGCAGGCGTTGTGCTTCTTTGCCGGCGCTAACTCGATCTTTGTCGGCGACACGCTGCTGACGGCGGACAATCCCGGCGAGGACAAGGATAGCCTTCTGTTCCAGCGTCTCGGCATCGAGCCGATGGAACTCGCCACGCAATGAACGAGGCAATTCTTGCCCGCTATGACGCATCCTTGCGCGGACTGGCGCGCAAGGACCGGTTGCGGACGCTCGCACCGCGCGCCGGTCTTGACTTCTCGTCGAACGACTATCTCGGACTTGCCGCCTCCAAAAGACTTGGCGAAGCGGTTGCGGCGGCGATTGCGCGGGGCACGCCGGTTGGCGCCACCGGGTCGCGGCTGTTGCGCGGCAACGCACCGGAACATGAGCAACTGGAGGCGGACGCCGCGGCATTCTTCGGCGCCGACCGTGCGCTGTTCTTTGGCAGCGGCTACATCGCCAACTTCGCCCTGTTGACCGCGCTGCCGCAGAAAGGCGACCTGCTGGTCCTCGACGAACTCGCCCATGCCAGCATGCATGAGGGCGCGCAGGCCGGGCGCGCCGAGTTCAAGCTGGCCGCGCACAACGACGTCGACGCTGTCGAGGACGCAATCACCCGCTGGCGCGCTGAAGGCGGCATGGGGCGAGTGTGGATCGCCGTCGAAAGCCTTTACAGCATGGATGGCGACCGCGCGCCGATGGAGAGCCTGGTCGCGCTGGCTGATCGGTACCAGGCATTCATCGTCTTCGATGAAGCGCATGCCACCGGCGTCTGGGGACCGGACGGCCGGGGACTGGCCGCCGCGTGCCAAGGCCGCGACAACATCGTCACGCTCCACTCATGCGGCAAGGCGCTCGGCGCATCCGGTGCACTCGTCACCGGGCCGAGGACACTGTGCGATTATCTCGTCAACCGGTGCCGGCCGTTCATCTACGCCACCGCGCCCTCGCCGCTGATGGCGGCCGCGGCGCGCGAAGCGCTGACTATTCTGTCCGACGAGCCCATGCGCCGCGCTCAGCTGCAGGAACGCGTTGCCTGCGCCGGCCGCCAATTGGCCGAGCGCTGCGGCGTCGTACCCAGCGGCTCGCAGATCCAGCCATTTGTCATCGGCGACGTTGGGCGCACCATGGCGGTGGCGGCGGCCCTGCAGGCACGCGGCTTCGACATACGCGGCATACGTCCGCCGACGGTGCCCGAGGGCACATCGCGCCTGCGCATTTCGCTGACGCTCAACGTCGATGAGACCGACATTTCCGCCATGGTCGAGGCTCTCGTCGAGGTGTTGGCCACAGCATGACCAAACGCATCGTCGTCACCGGAACAGACACCGGAATTGGCAAGACAGTGTTTTCGGCCGGACTTGCCGGGCTGCTCGACGGCTTCTACTGGAAGCCGGTGCAATCGGGCCTCGACGAGGAGACTGACAGCGAGGTCGTCGCCCGGCTTTCCGGCTTGCCCGACGGACGCGTGCTGCCCGAAGTCTATCGACTGACGATGCCGCTGTCGCCGCATCGATCAGCCGAAATCGACGGCGTCGCGATCGAGGCCGACGATCTTTCATTTCCGGTCCTGCCGACACCGCTCGTCATCGAAGGCGCCGGCGGGCTGATGGTGCCGCTCAATCGACAGACAAGGTTCATTGACATATTCGAACAATGGCGGCTGCCGGTCATACTGTGCGCCCGCACCGCGCTCGGCACCATCAATCATACGCTGTTGTCGATCGAGGCCCTGAGAGCCCGCTCCATCCCGCTCATCGGCATTGCCTTCATGGGCGAAGAGGTGGCCGATACGCAAAGGACAATCGTGGAATTCGGCGGCGTGCCGCAGCTCGGCAGGCTGCCGCACCTCGGTCCGCTGACGGGCGAAACGTTGAGAGATGCAATGATTTCCGGCTTCGACCTGGCCATGATTGCCGGAGGCGACTGATGGCGCAGTCTCGAGTCTGGCATCCGTTCACGCAGCACGCGCTAGAGCCCTCGATCCCTGAAATCGTGCTGACTGAAGGCGCCTATCTCCACAAGGCCGACGGCTCCCGCATCCTGGATGCGATTTCTTCCTGGTGGGTCGTCACTCATGGCCACCGCCACCCCCGCATCATGAAGGCCATCGAGACGACCGCGTCGAGCCTCGACCAGATCATCTTCGCAGGCTTCACCCACGAGCCGGCCGAGCGCCTGGCCGAGGCGCTTGTCGGCCTCGCACCCGCCGGCCTTGACCGGGTGTTCTATTCCGACAGTGGCTCGACCTCAATCGAAGTCGCGCTGAAGATGGCGCTCGGCTATTTCCGCAACATCGGCGCGCCGCGTTCGCGCATCGTCGTCATGGAGCACAGCTATCATGGTGACACGATCGGGGCGATGAGCGTCGGCGCCCGTGGCGTGTTCAACGCCGCCTACGAGCCCTTGCTGTTCGAGGTCGACACCATCCCCTTCCCGGCCGCCGGGCACGAGCAGGAAACGCTGGATCGGTTCGAGGCACTCTCCCGCGACCGGCGCGCCGCCGCGCTGATCGTCGAGCCGCTCGTGCTCGGCGCCGGCGGCATGCTCATGTATCCGGCCTGGGTTCTGACCGAATTGAAGAGGATCACTGAGGCCGCCGGCACGCTGCTGATCGCCGATGAAGTGATGACCGGCTGGGGGCGCACCGGAACCATGTTCGCCTGCGAACAGGCGTCCGTCTCGCCGGACATCCTGTGCACCTCGAAAGGTCTGACCGGTGGTACCATCCCGCTGGCCGCCACGATCGCCACCGATGCCATCTTCCAGGCTCACTATTCCGAGGATCGCAAGAAGACGTTTTTCCATTCGAGCTCCTACACCGCCAATCCGATTGCATGCGCGGCGGCACTTGCCAATGTCGAGATCTGGCACGACGAGCCGGTGGCCGAGCGGATCGCGGCCTCGAGCGCGATGCAGGCCGCTGGCCTCCAGCGCTTTCGCGACAACCCCCGCTTCACCGATTGCCGGGCAACCGGCACCATCACGGCACTCGACCTACGCACCGGCTCAGCCGGTTATCTGGCCGAGATCGGGCCAAAACTGCGCGCTTTTTTTCTTGAGCGCGGCCTGCTCGTGCGCCCGCTCGGCAATGTCCTGTACCTTCTGCCGCCCTATTGCATTACCGGCAACGAGTTGGATGGGCTCTATGACGCCATCGAGGAGGCCGGCGAACGCTTCGGCTCAAAGCCATGAGCCGATCATCGCGCATTCTCGGGTTTGGCCATCATGCGCCCGCGCGCAAGGTGGAGAATCCGGAAATCGAAGATCGTCTCGGGCTTGAACCCGGCTGGATCGAGCGGCGCACCGGGATACGGTCGCGCTTCTGGGCAGCGGACGAAGACACGCTGTCGGCCCTTGCCGCGCACGCCGGCGACATGGCGCTGACCAATGCCGGTATCGACCGCGGCGACATCGGCCTACTGTTGCTCGCTACCTCCACACCCGATCATCTTCTGCCGCCAAGCGCGCCCCTGGTCGCACATCGGCTGGGACTAGGTCGCGCCGGCGCGATCGACCTGACCGGCGCCTGCGCCGGCTTCATCTATGCGCTGATGTTCGCCGACGGGTTCACCCGCCTGCACGGCAAAGCGAGCCTTGTCATCGCCGCCAACATCCTCAGCCGCCGCATCAATTCGGCCGAGCGCGCCAGCGCCGTGCTGTTTGCCGATGCCGCCGGCGCCGTGGTGATCGGCCCGTGCGAAGACACTGACCGGGGCATTCTTGGTGCTTCGGTGGATTCCGACGGTTCGGGCTACGGGCTGATCCAGATTCCCGCCGGCGGAAGCAACACGCCGTTCCATGGCGAGCTCGACCTCGCGCAGACACGGATGACGATCACTGACGGCCGTGAAGTATTCAGCAAGGCCGTGGAGATGATGACCGCCTGCTCGAGAGATGCGCTCACTGCTGCCCGACTGAGGCCGCAAGACCTCGATCGTTTCGTGCCGCATCAGGCCAATGCTCGCATTTTCGACGCGGTCGGCAGGAACCTCGGCATCACAGATCACTCGATGGTCAAGACGATCGCCGAATATGGCAACTCTTCCGCCGCGACGATCCCGCTCTCATTGTCGCTCGCCCATCGGGCGCAGCCGTTTCGGCCTGGCGAGAAAGTCCTCTTGGCGGCAGCGGGTGCGGGTCTCAGCGGCGGCGCGCTTGTCGTGGGAATTTAGTAAAGCGACGCTTGCGCACAGGACTGCTCATGAATGAGACTATGAGAATGGCTCAATACGTAAATAGTCGCCGGCAAGCTCCATAGAGCTGGTTCCGTGCGGTGCTCCGCGATGTCTAAGTACCGAACCGCTTGCTCAAATCGCAGCGCTCATCGAAGGCCAGCAAAACCTCATGCAGAGCGAAAATCCTCAACCGCCCGTTTCAAAGACGCTCGCCCCATTTCGAAACAAGGTGTTTCGCTCAATTTGGACGGCCACCCAGATTTCCAGCCTGGGTTGGCTAGTGCAAACGGTCGCCATCAGTTGGCTTATGGCAACGATTTCTGCGTCCGACCTTATGGTTGCACTCGTCCAGGCCGCATCTACATTGCCGGTGTTCTTCCTCTCAGTTTTCGCCGGAGCCATTGCCGACAACTTCAGCCGCCGGTGGGTGATGTTTGCGGGACACTGCCTGATAGCATCGGCGTCGATGACGCTGATGATTTCTGTGGGTCTGGGATTTGTCAGTCCTTGGCTGATTCTCGGGTTAGGTTTCCTGGCCGGCTGCGGCTTTGCCTTGAATGATCCGGCCTGGCACGCTTCGGTCGGCGATATCCTTCACAAACGCGACATTCCGGCCGCAGTGACGCTTATGTCCGTCGGATACAACATTGTGCGCAGCGTTGGTCCGGCCTTAGGGGGCGTGATCCTGGCCGTCTTTGGGCCGCTGGCCGCTTTCGCCTTGGCTGCGGTGAGTGATCTGGCGCCTATAAGCGCTATATGGCGCACCAAATGGGAGGTCCGCTCTTCGCCTCTCCCTCGTGAGAGAATGACGACGGCAATTCATGACGGAGTGCGCTTTACGGCGATGTCTTTGGAGATCAGGGCAGCGACCGCCCGAGCAGCTCTTTTCGGATTGGCAAGCATCTCCATTCTGGCGTTGCTCCCTCTCGTCGTCCGGGATCAGTTGAAGAGTGGGCCAATTGTCTACGGTATCTTATTGGCCGGCTTCGGCATGGGTGCTTTCATCGCGGGCATGGGCAACGGCTTCTTGAGGAAGGTCACGTCTCAAAACAGGCTGGTGGCCTTCGCCTCTGTGGCTTGTGCAGTCTGTTGCCTCTCCCTTGCCCTGACATCGTCGGTTCCTGTGGCGGCCATTTCGCTGGCGCTCGGCGGAGCGGGTTGGCTTATCACCTGGACGGGCATTGACGTGTCGGTGCAGTTGGCAAGCCCAAGGTGGGTTGTAGGCCGCACGCTCTCCATTTACTACGCCTTGAGCGCAGGCGGTATGGCTGCTGGCAGCTGGATCTGGGGTTCTGTCGCGCAAAACTATTCCTTGACCTCAGCATTGGAGGGCGCCGCGGGCGCTCTGTTGCTGGTTGCAGCAGCGGGGATCGTGTTGCCGGTCCGTCCCTGGGAAGAAACGGATCAAGAAAGTTCAGTTTTTCATCCGCCGGACGTGGCTCTCGATCTGAAACCCAGAAGTGGCCCTATCGTGGCCAAGGTCGAGTATTTGATATCGGAGGAAAATATCGAGGCCTTTCTGGGCTACATGCGCACGCGGCGACACGTCCAGAGCCGTGCCGGTGCACGAAACTGGACGCTCCAGCGAAATCTGCAAACACCGTCACTTTGGACGGAGACATTCCGCACCCCCACCTGGATGGACTTTCTCCGCCTAAATCATCGACTCACCGCAGCAGATAAGGAAGTCGGCCAGCATCTCCTGTCACTGCATGAAGGAGAGGTGCCTCCGCAGACAGTGCTTTCGATTGAACGAACGACCGAGGCAATTCGTACCCGTACCTCGACAATCTTTTCTCGTCCTCCAAGATGACGCCATCAAGCTGCTATCCAGGGACAGGGTGGATCACCGGTGCTTTGCAGAGCACAGCCTCACACCGAGAGCAGCGTGCTCCGAGTTGTGCGATCGAGCGCACCCAGGCGAGATGATGATGAACGCGGCGTCAAGTGGAAGTCCCCTGCATGCGCTTGCGGAGTCTTCTGCGAGAGCCCATGCCGACGAGCGCCAAACAAGGTCTGATGCCTTCGGAGTCGTGGCCTCAACTCATCGATTCGGTCGCTCGATGATTGCTGCGCGCACCCGGTCATCGTCGGTCAGACGGTGGCCCTTTGATGTCGCCAGACGTCCACTTGCGATGTGCCGGGCGTAAGAATCCCGTATTACTTCGTTCTGAACGTACCCCTCGCCGACTCGGCCAATAGCCGACGCGCCGAAGCCGATCACGGTTTTGCAAGTATCGGCCGAGTATCCCAGCGAATTACGCCGCAGGCGCCCGGTCTTCTGCGCTAGCGCGAGTTCGTCGTCCGGCAGAGCGAAATGATCGAGCCCGATCTCCCGGTAGCCGGCGCCAACCAGTGTCTCGGCGACAGCTGCAGCCCGTTCGGCGCGAACATCGCCGTCCGGTAGACCTGCCTGCTCGATTAGGCGCTGATTCTTTATCACGGAAGGAATATGCGCGTAGCCGAACACCGCAAACCGGTTGGGGCGCATGGCGACCGCAGCCATCGCGGTCTGGATGCAGGACTGCACAGTCTGTTTCGGGAGACCGAAGATGAGATCGAAGTTGATATGGCCAACGCCATGCCGGCGGAGATTTTCGACGGCAGCGGCCGTCTGCACCTTACTCTGGATCCGATTGATCGCCTTTTGCACATCGGGATCAAAGCTCTGCACGCCGATGCTCGCGCGGTTGACACCGGTAGCTGCCAAGGCTTCGGCCATTTCCGGTGTGAACGTTCGGGGATCGATCTCCACGGCGATCGCAGCAGTTTTGCTGAAAGCGAAGTGGCGGCGTAGAAATTCCATCAGCGCCAAGTGCTCGGCTGGCCCGATAAGGTGAGGCGTTCCGCCGCCGAAATGCACATCGCTCACCGGCAGCCCTTGCCGCGCTTGCTCCGACACCAAACTGATCTCCTGACGCAGCACCGCCAAATAATTAAGGATCGGGCCGTTGCGACGGGTGACCGCGGTAGGGAAGCCGCAATACCAGCACATGGATCGGCAAAACGGAATGTGGAAATAGAGCGACACCGATTCGTCGGCCGGGAGGCCCCTCAGCCATTCCTCATAATCGTCAGCACCAACCGCCGCAGAGAAGTCTGGCACAGTCGGATACATGGTATACCAAGGCGGCCGGGGGTCCCGGTACTTTGTCAGGATTGAGGTGTGCAAGGAGCTGTCGTCCCACGTCGCTGATCCATCATTGTTTCGTTGCGCGCTCGTCCTGTCTCTGACCTAAGTCAGTGCGTCCCGCTTTCTCCGCGTTTTCAAGGCGGAGGCGGCGATGTCGCAGTCTCGGTTGGACAGGACGGTATCAACCACGCCGGGGAGTGCGCGTGCCATGGTTCCGCCTGAGGTGATGGTGCGGTGCCGCATTCAACGTTTGAGTACGTGACGCCAGTGCAGTGTACTTGAGGCGTCTGCGGAAGAACTTTGCAATGCGAAATTCATGTCCGACGCCAAACGTCGCAACGCACCTGTCAAGCCTCGTTCAGACGCCATCCAGGTCCAGCCAGCGGCCTTCCCTGCCGGCCGAAAAACCATACCGGCTTTAGCCACCGAGACGCTCTAAAGCTGACGTCCGCTCATTTGATGAAAGGAAGGCGCCGCTAGGGGGTGCACAAGGCTCCCCGGCTTGACGTCGCTTCGAGCGATGAGCGGCGGTGTGGCTTGTCGTCAAGCGCCGGGCAGCGTGCCCCCTACCGATATCCCGAAAAGATCGACCAAGATGGCCATCCCGACGCCACACGCGGTCTGGATGAGGCCGACCATGAAAATGCGATTGGCGCGTTCGTAGATGGGGCGGCGCAAGGAACTCATGTCGAGCAGCATGGACAGCGCTCTCATCTGCAGTGCGATGCCGAGCAGGATCGGCACTACGGCGAACAGATCGTAGAGTTGCCATGGCAAGGGGTTCGCCGCCCAATGAGTGAGGAAGCCGAGCGAAAAGGCAAGCAGGATACCCACGGCAGTGATTGTGCCGTTGCGGAAAATGGTCTCGATCAGTTCTTCCTTCGGATCGTGCTCGTCCAAGCGGCTTCCTTTCGTTGCTCTTTCCGTCGAGACTAAGTTCTCGAGAATGCTGTTCATCGCCAATTACTCGAGGCGAGCCGTAGGCAACCGTTTCAGGGTGCGATCCCTTCTCGCTATCGGCCGCGCAATGTACCTGCACGGCGAACTTACAGCGGCGAAAAGGTGCTTCGGCCACCATGCGACACATCGGACGTGGACGCCCTCTGTTCCTGGCGCAGCCCTTGCGGACCGCACGCGCGCAGTAATCCTTCTCGGTAGCGCATGAAGCGGCCTCCGTTGCGGTCAGACGGGAAGCCGTCGCTGTTAAACGAGACTGTCACATATCGAACATGGCGAACCGTGTCGCACATTGCTTTTCGCAGTGACCCTCAAAAAAAGTGATTCCAGCGAGACGAAGGCGCGTCGGCCCATTTTGGTGTCGGCCGCATCTACGCTTCAGGTTGGCATGTCGCTTGCTGCTCTATTCCGAGGCTGCAGCGGTCTGACCGGAGTGTTTCACATATAAACGATAATGAATCTCCTAGCAGAAAACACTATTCTAAGTACATGTGGCTTTTACGCTGGATAACCTCCCATGTCAAGCGGTTTTACGTCCACAAGTTGGAGACAACACGCACAAAATTTAGAGTAAAGCTTTCTCTTACGCCTCTATCCTTTTTATTCCTTCATGGAGATCTAGACATGTACATCAAGAATCGTCTTCTCGGCTTAACTGCTCTGATCGCCGCCTCCGTCGTTCGAGCAGCTGGCGCCGAGCGGGAACCGGCCGAGTACATCAAGATCTGCGACGTCCTCGGCTCGGGGTATTTCTATATTCCCAACACCGACACCTGCCTGCGCATCGGCGGCTATGTCCGTTATGATATCGGCCTGGGTGATGTCCGATCCTATGACAGCGCAAGAACCTCGGATGTGAGAACTGGCGAGGACCAAGGCACTTGGCGAAACAACACACGCTTCACGTTCAAAACTTGGAGCGGCCAGCAGACCGAGCTCGGCGCGTTGACGACCTATACCGAAACCCACGTGAATTTTGGCAATAGCGCTAACTCGCATGACAGTCCTCAGAACTATGATTTCAACAGCGGCCTCGCACTGGCTTCTGCCTGGGTCGAGCTGGGGGGCCTGCGAGTTGGCAAGGACGGGTCGGCCTTCGATACGTTTGTAAGCTACGCTGGCAACGTTCTCGATAGTATGCTCGTTCGGTCGGCCGGCTTCGACACCAACGTGGCTCAGTACTACTTCGACGCCGGCAACGGCATTTCGACCGTGATTTCGCTCGAACAAGGATCGGGCTCAGCCGGTACTATCGACAGCTATATTCCGCACGTTGTCGCCGGCTTGAAATACACGCAAGGCTGGGGCTCGATCACCGGCGTCGCGGCTTATGACAGCAACTACGAAGCTTTGGCCGGCAAGATCCGTGTCGACGTCGCTGTCACAAACCAGCTGTCGCTGTTTGGACTGTTCGGCTACGGTTCCAATGGCAGTCTCAACGAGGACTCAAACGGCGCAATCGCCAATCATGTGCGCGGCTCGTACAACATCTGGAACGGCCAGTGGGCTTTCTGGGCGGGCACCACCTACGAGTTTGACGAGAAAACTTCGTTCAACTTTCAGGTCTCGAGTGATCAGCTCAAGAATTCTGGTTTGGCTGCAAACGTCGTCTATATGGTCGTTCCTGGCTTCACGGTCACAGCCGAGGTCGATTACGACCACTACGGCAACTTTGGCGTCGGCCCTGCCGACCCTACGACCGTCAAGGGCACGAGCAAGCCGAACAGCGTCGGCGGCATTCTCCGCTTCCAACGCTCATTTTGAAATCTCTCCAGCCGCGAGCATCTCTGGCAAAGGCACTTGCCTCGACAACGCACGCATAGAGAGCTTCTTTCGCCATCCTTGAAGTCTGCATCGACCGTCCACGGCCCATCGTACCAACTTGAGACTGAAAGGGGTGAGCCCTGTGTAATACAGCCTAGCCCTTGACCTGCCCAATGAACCGGCCAGGGGTGGTCAGTTCAAATTCGGGGCCGTTTAGAGGGCAGTGTGAGGCCGTGTCAGGTAAGTGCCACTGCAATGTCGGGACCGCGACACGCCTGTCGCTGTGGATGGCTGGAATTGCCCTTCGCGGCGCCATTCATTCTCTCAACATTTACGTGATAATGCACGCTTAGTCCGATCCGCGTGGCAGCACCCATCCTAGGTCGCTATCGGGTGGCCTTAAACCTGAACAGCTCCATCGTCGCGGCTGCTGCCGAAGCAGGAGCAATCACAGGGACCCGCACTGGTGCTTGTCAGCCGTCTGACCCGCTACTTCGTCTTAGGAAGAGCATTGTCTTTGCCAAAAGCCGGCCAGTATTTCGAGATTGCCAGTGTGGCGCCGGCTGAAGAGAAATGACCATAGTCGAAATACATAAACTCTCCTCTGTCGGAATAGGGGCAGCGTCCTGCGCTGCACAGGAATTTCAGCGGATCGATGAATGTGGCGCCTTTGGTAAATGAGCGCACACGTTCGTTGATGCCGGGGTCCATCGCCATCGGCCAGGACGTATCGTCCAGATTTTGGCGCTTGGCGAAGAACGCAATTTTCCGGACGTCAGTTGGGAACTGCGGAGACTGGCCGATGACAAACACGCGCACGCCCAGGGCACGAAGCGTATCGATTGTTTGCTGAAGACCGTCGAAGCCTCTGACCTCATAGTCACTCCATTTACCGCTGAGGATAACCGTCTTGATGTCCGCTTCCAAGATGATGTCCAAGGCCTTGCGATTGAACCGGACACAATCAAGACGAGCGTAAGAGTAGTAAGAGAGTATCGGCGGGCAGCCGGCGTACGTATATTCCACGATGTTCGCCTGCAACCGATTTATGTTAGCACCCAGGCCGGAAACATAGTGCGCGGCGAAGGAGTCGCCCCACAAAAAAACCGTTGTTGGAAAACCGCGAGTGCGCGTGCAATCCTCCATATTCCAGCTTTCGATCCGGCTGGTGCCCTCGTTGAAACAGATGCCATTCCTCCAGTCCCCGACGGAAATGCGCCGCTGGACATAGTCCGGAAACCGTTGCGGAAAGCCGTTGCCGAGCGCCCCCGCCGCTCCGCCGGCACAAAGAACAACGATCGCGAGCGCTGAAAAGGCGAAGATAGGCCCCGGGGCGGTGAAGGTCCTCTTCTGTCGAAACGGCTGCTCTACAAACTTCCAGGAGAATGCAGCCAATGCGAGGCTTGCCACCAACATCGCACCGGTCATCAACGGATCGAGTTTTTGGAACGAAAGATAATGCGCGAACGCATTGAGCGGCCAGTGAACAAGATACAACGAATACGAGATGAGCCCAATCCAGACCAGCGGCCGGACTTCGAGCATGCGGCTGGCGACCGTCGAGGGGGAATTTTGGCCAACATAGATCAGAAGGGCCGTTCCCATGCATGGATACAAGGCGTTGTAGCCTGGGAACGGATCACTCTCCGAAATCGCGAAGAACCCGATGGCGAGAAGGCCAAATCCGGCCAACCCCACCGACTCCATCAGGAATCGGTTGCCCAACGGCGGGGGGCGTTTGAGCATGAGCAGGGCGCCCAACATGAG
>NZ_RZTI01000015.1:0-51854 GCF_003997275.1 Mesorhizobium sp. M6A.T.Ce.TU.002.03.1.1 | reverse complement strand
CCCAGATTCGGGTCGGCAGCAGATAGAATCCGGCGGTGGGCGCCAGCGATGTCGCCATCACCGCCACTACGAAGCTGCAGAGAATTATCGGAAGAAGTGTCGTCAGCCAGCGCTTCCCGATGTAGCGATAGATTAGGAACATCAGGATTGGGGCGAAGATGTAGTACTGCTCCTCTACGGAAAGCGACCAGGTGTGCAACAGTGGTCGAAGCGCGGCATCGATCGAGAAGTAACTTGACGTTTTCCAGAAAAAAACGTTCGACCAGAAAGTCGAGGCAGCTATGATGCTAAGACTGAATTCGCGCAGATCCGATGGCAGAAGAATGAACAATGCCGCAATGCAGGTGAGAAGCATCACAAAGACGAGAGCCGGCAGAATGCGCCGGGCACGGCGCCAGTAGAAGTTGACGATCGAAAATTGGCCGCGTTCAAGGTCATCCAAGAGGCTTCCGCTGATTAGGTAGCCGGAGATGACGAAGAAGATATCGACCCCGCTAAAGCCACCCGGGATCGCCGAAATTCCGAAATGAAAGAGTACGACCGGAAGTACAGCAACAGCCCTAAGGCCCTCGATATCGCGCCTATATTGCATCCAGCGGTTCCTTTGATTTTAGATCAGGGCGAGATTGGAGCTTTCAATCCCCGGTAGGAGTGCTGCCAAGATAAGGGACGGTATCAGCCACCTTTATCCGTCCCGAATGTTCTGTAAGTGGCAACTGGTATAGAAGCACGATCGCCATCGCCGGACTTGACGGCCTGATTGTCGAGCAGATCGCGCGGATCGTTGACCATCACGGCCAGGTTATATCCTGTCGAACAACCAAGCGGCTGTTTGAAGGATTCTTCATTGGGTAAAGCACCATATGAGGGACAGACCGGCGGACGGGCGTGATAGACAATCGCCTCAATTCGCACTGAGCCGGCGTCGTGTTGATCGAGCAATTGAATGTTGTCTGCTTCGATTGCCAACTGCCTGGCCTGATGGGCTACCCGTGCGCTGAGCTGGGGCGAACCGCTGATGAGGAGGTGGAGGGCATCGAACCGGCCGCGACTGGCCTTGTCTAGGAAAACACGCAAACGCTGCCGTTCGGAAGCGCGCAGGCTTTGCAACGTCAGGACGGTGGTCTCCTCTCGGACAAGCATTGGTGCCGATGGTTCGACATCAACTGGCGTAGTGCTGGTGCAGCCACTTACGCTTGGTGCCAGAGCGACAAAGAGGATTATAAAACGCAACATCATTGGACGACACTATTCGATGATGAAGCCGAGACCGCCCTGGGCGCTTGGCGCGCCCGCACGGATAGCAGCGCGGTCTCGCGGGGGACTTGCCACGGAATTCGTCGGAGCGCCCCCTCCGTTCAAAGCCGGTGCCGCCCGCTCGGTAGGTGCGCTCATCTGGTTTGGGTTGGAGCCTGGTCTTACAATGTAAGGCGTAACTAGAATGACCAGTTCTGACTCCTCTTTTTGAAACGAGGACGAGCGAAAAAGCGGTCCCAGGATCGGCATTTCTCCGAGCCAGGGAAAGGCCCTGACATCATTGTTGACGTTCCGCCTGATTAGACCGCCGATTGCGAAGCTCTGCCCACTGGCGAGTTCGACGACCGTATCGGCTCGGCGCGTGGAAACTGCCGGCACGGAAATTCCGTTGATTTGCACGGCACCTTGCGTCGACAGTTCACTGACTTCGGGCGTTACGTGAATGTTGATTTGATTGTTGCTGAGAACTGTCGGCACAAATTCCAGACTGACGCCGAAGTGACGGAATTCAACCGATATCTGCCTGTTTTCCTGCAGGACAGGAATGGGAAATTCGCCGCCAGCGAGAAAGCTGGCTTTTTCACCCGACATGGCGGTGAGGTTCGGCTCAGCCAGGACGGAAGCTATATGCTCCTTGGCGAGCGCGTCGAGAACCGCGCTGACGTTGACGGCACCGTTGTCGAATCCGATTTCTGCTGTACCGCCACCCTGGGTTGAACCAGACCCAGCGCTTGCACCGCTTCCGCTTAGAACGCCCACTTTGAAATTGCCGATTTGACCGAAGGCGGACAGGTTGACGCCGAGTGACTTCATGGCGCTGCGTGAGACTTCGGCTACGCGCACGCTGAGGTTAACTTGCAGGGATCCAGCGACCTTGATGTTGTTGACGACTTGCGCTCCGTCGCCCAGATATTGCTCAGTGACTCTTTTTGCGGTGTCGGCGACCTCTGCGTCGGGCGCTGTCCCGCTAAGGATTGCGCCGCGCGGCGTATAGTTGACGCGGATGGGATAGTCGCCGACCTGCTCCCGCAACATGGCGCGTAAATCCCCGATCGGTTGCGTGACAACGATACGCAATTCGGCGAGAGGCTCGCCGTTGCCATCCAAGGCGAATAGGCTGGTCCGCCCCGATTTCTTGCCAAAGACGAAGATTGTTTTGCTCGATGGTGCCTGAAAATCCGCGATCGCGGGGTCAGCAACAAAGATGGTCGTGGCTGGCGCGGGCAGATGAACGGTCTCCCCGAGCGAAGAGGAAAGGGTCAGCGTGGCGTTGATGCTATTCGAAGCCGCACGCGGCGCGCCTTTGTCCTGCTTGTTTTGCGCCGCGACACCAAGTGGGAAAGTCACAATAAGCGCACAGAGGAGATGGCCCAGGTAACGGGGCACTGCAGGTCTAGGAACCTTGATGGCGATCGCCCGCCAATTGAGCGCAGGGCAAGGATGTTGAAGGATCAGCAAAATAGATCTTCTTTCGATTCGACAAACTATGCGGATGACGCGTCAGTCAATTCTAGAATGTAACCAATGCCACGGATGGTCTTGATCCGTGGCGTTGCACCTGATCTGGTCAGATGTCCACGTAAACGATAGATTCCGACTTCAAGCGCGTTGGCAGACACGTCGTCGTTGAACGAATAGAGGTGATCTTCCAACTGCGCACGGGGCACGATGCGGCCTGCCCGGTTAAGCAGATGCTCTAGAATACAGAGTTCGCGACGTGCGATCATCATTGGGTGCCCAGCAACGAAAACCTGTCGGGCGACCGGATCGAAGTTGAGATTGCCAAATACGAGCCTCAGGTCGGTCATTTGTGTCGCCCGGCGCAGAATGGCTCTCATTCTGGCGATAAGCTCATCGGTAGAGACGGGTTTGAGCAGAAAGTCGTCCGCACCACCGTTGAAGATCGCAATTCGCTTATCGAGATCGTTGAGGCTGCTCATAATGACGGCAGGAACTGAATGCCCGTGGGTCCTCAACTGCCTCAGCCAACCCAAGCCATCGCCATCTGGCAGAGCCAATTCCAGCAGGAGAATTTCATAGCTGGCGCAAGAAAATGCACTCGAGGCCAGTTCCAGAGTACCAACGACATCAACGACGAAGCCGCCATCCCCGAGCGCAAGTCGCATGGCGCGCGCAAGATCCGCATGATGATCCACGAGCAGCGTTCGCATTTCATCTCCTATCGAAGAGGGACGGCCCATCGAACGCGTCACCGGCGGCCATCTGATCGGAGCACACGGCGCGCAACTCGTCGCAGCTCTCGGAACTGGTCCGAGTCGGAGGGACATGCAAGTCGCTCGGTGGCAATAGGCGCGGGTGAGGACCAACTGGCGGGCTCAAATACGCCGGTCGGCGAACCCACGACGCCAGCAACCCGCGTGCGATTTCTCGTTGCATCATCTCTCCTACGTGCAGCCCCTACGCTCGCAAGGCAGCGTCGCGGCTCAGAGCCCGATTCCCACAGAGGGTAGGGTTAGCTTTCGAGAAACTGATTGAACAAATCGATTATTTGGATCAAATGCATCCACGGTATGGATGCAGCGCCGCATCTTCAACGACTGCGGCGTCCTGATGGATTCTAGTGTCTGTCGTGCTCTGCTTTTTTCGCTGTCCTTCAAGGCTGGCGAGCCTGGTGGAACCTGCGCGTCATTGGCTGTGGTAGCTTGATGCTCAAAAATGGAGCGCCCCGCGGAAAGCCGCTCTCAGATTTCCAAAAAGCCTTGCTGGTCCAAAAGAGCACTTCGCGTCTCGACACCAAAATGGGCGAGGAAAACTGACGTCTGACAGGGATGTGTATGCAACAGCCGATTTGCGGCACCAGGAAACGACCGCGTTCAGGCTGGAGATCGACGACCAACGGCTCCTCGATTTCCGCATTCAGGCCACGACGATCGACCGCTTTCCAAGCTCTTCCTGTGCGGGCGGATGCCGGCAAACAGCAGCACAGGGTCAGGGAAACCGCGAGCGGGCCTGCTTGATCGCCATGATCACATTGCCGCTGTTGCGCGTGCGGACCGGAATGCATTCGGTCCAGCCGGTGGCAATTTCGGTCAGCACCATCGTCTGCACGAAGCTCCCCGACCAAGACGTGCCCGAATGCGCTCAACAAAGCCGGGCGGCGGATCTTTCCAATCGCCGAAGGTGCGGGCTTGCACCGAGCGGCGAACTGCCGAACTCATTCCTGCCCGGCGGCGCTGGCCGCCGCGAGCGACGATGCGGACCTCAGCCGCTCCGAAGCCTCCCACAACACGATGAGCGCCTCGCGGACATCGCTGCCGTAACAGCGGCTGCGGCTCTTGCCCGCAGACGGCCTCTGCTCACCGGTTCATAAGACGGATCGCGCGCGCTTGCGATAATAGCCGATTACCGCCCCGAACTCATTCAGAATGCGCCGCTTGTCAACGCCGCGATAACGCTCCACGATCGCCGCTTCAGTTCCGACCGTGTCGCCATGCTGAGCCGCGCCATACTTCCCCCGAACCGGAATGGCACGACCTGTCCAATGCGGCTCGTTGCCTTCCTTAATTCGCTGACCGGAAAGGTACCGGAAGTCGTCTAACGCATCTTACCCGCTGAAACAGCGGCAACACCTCGACCTCAATCGCAGATCTTAGGAAATAGACTATCCCGTGGGGGCCTGTGAGCATCCGTTCACCGGGTTTCCGTCATCGGCTGAGGCGAATTGCCACCATCGACCGTTATCGGATGGGCCGCGATACGTCGCCGTATCATGATTAGGGGGCGCACCTAGCGGAGCCATAGCTCTCCACCCAGCCATGTTCCCCTCGTTGGAAGATGTCCGGCGGACCAGAGGGGTGCTGTCCCGTCAGCTTTTCCTGAAGAGCGGCCAAGGCAATCCCTACCAATCCATCACCACCTTCCCCGAATTGCCGCTCTTCATCGCCTCGAAACCGTCGAGGTAGTCATCGACCCCGATGCGGTGTGTGATCAGGCCCGACACGTCGAGAGGACCCTGCACCAGCGCGATCATCTTGTACCAGGTCTCGAACATCTCGCGGCCGTAGATGCCCTTGAGATGCAGCATCTTGAAGATGACCTTGTTCCAGTCGATCTCGAAGCCGGTCGGCGCGATGCCGAGGATGGCGATCTTGCCGCCATTGTTCATGGTGTCGATCATGTCGCGGAAGGCGGGCGCGGCACCCGACATTTCGAGGCCGACGTCAAAACCCTCGGTCATGCCGAGCACCGGCATGACGTCGCGCAGCTTTTCCTTCGAGGCGTCGACGACATGCTGCACGCCGAGTTTTTTCGCCAGCGCCAGCCGCACCGGGTTGATGTCGGTGATGACCACTTTTCGCGCGCCGACGCATTGGGCAACGAGCGCGCCCATGATGCCGATCGGCCCGGCGCCGGTGACCAGCACATCCTCGCCGACAAGGTCGAAGGACAATGCGGTGTGGACGGCGTTGCCCAGTGGATCGAAGATCGCGGCAATCTCATCGGGCACATCGTCGGGGATCGGCACGACATTGTGCTGCGGGATCGCCAGATACTCGCCGAACGCGCCCGGACGGTTGACGCCGACGCCGAGCGTGTTGCGGCATAGGTGGCCCCTGCCCGCCCGGCAGTTACGGCAATGGCCGCAGACGATATGGCCTTCGCCGGAGACGCGCTGGCCGACCTTGTATTCGCTGACCGCGGCGCCGAAATCGGCGACGGTACCGACGAATTCATGGCCGGTCACCATCGGCACCGGCACGGTCTTCTGCGCCCACTGGTCCCAATTGTAGATGTGGACGTCGGTGCCGCAGATCGCGGTCTTCTCGATCTTGATCAGCACGTCGTTGGGGCCGATCTCCGGTACCGGCACCTCTTCCATCCAGATGCCCGGCTCGGCCCTGGCCTTGACCAGCGCGTTCATCATGTTCGACATCAGGATCTCCCTATTCCGTGATTGCGCTTCTGGCGAGATAGCCTGCACAACGGGAAGGTAGGCCACTAACTCGTTTGAACGTCCGGAATGGTCAGCCCCGCCTGCTCGGCCTCGCGGCGCAAATTCTGACGGGGCCTGGGGCCGATCTGCTGGATCACCAATCCGGCTGCCAGTGAGCCAAGGTCGCCGCAAGTCTGCAGGTCGCGGCCTTGCGTGTAGCCATGCAGGAAGCCGGCGGCATAGAGATCGCCGGCGCCCGTCGTGTCGACCAGTTCCTTGATGGCGGTCGCCTTGATCACCACGGTCTCGTCGCCGCGCACGATGACGGAGCCCTTTTCAGAGCGTGTGACGGCGGCGATCCGGCAATCCTTGCGGATCTGGGCCAGCGCCTCGTCGAACGACGATGTCTGGTAGAGCGACTTGATCTCGTGGCTGTTGGCAAAGACGATGTCGACCGTGCCCGAGCGCATCAGGTCGAGGAATTCGTCGCGGTAGCGGTCGACGCAGAACGAATCCGATAGCGTCATCGACACTTCGCGGCCTGCCGCGTGCGCCAGCTTCGCCGTCTGGCGGATTGCCTCCGTGGCGCGCGGCGGGTCCCACAGATAGCCTTCGAAATAGGTGACCTTGGCGCCGGACGCCTTGTCGGCCTCGACATCCTCCGGTCCGAGCTCGACGCAGGCGCCGAGATAGGTGTTCATCGAGCGCTCGCCGTCGGGGGTGACGAAGATCATCGAGCGCGCCGTCGGCGGCTCGCCCTTGAGCGGCCTGGTGTCGAAGGCGACACCCTGTGCATGGATGTCGTGGGCGTAGATTTCGCCCAGCGCATCGTTGGAGACCTTGCCGAAGAAGGCGGCGCGGCCCCCAAAGCTGGCGACGCCGGCCGCCGTGTTGCCGGCGCTGCCGCCGGAGGCCTCGATCGCCGGGCCCATGCGGCTGTAGAGCAGTTCGGCGCGTTGTGTGTCGATGAGGTTCATCGCGCCCTTGATGATGCCGTTCGTCTCGAGGAATTCCTCGTCGCACTGGGCGATGATGTCGACAATGGCATTGCCGATGCAAAGCACGTCATAATCCGGCATCAAAATCTCCGCCAAAACCCGAGCCGGCTTCTTGCCACGCCGGCCGGGCGTGGTCTCGCGAGTTGAAATGGGTTGCCGCATGCGCTTGATCCAGCCGCCCTCACGCAGCTGCCGGTCCGGCTTCACGCAGCAAATCGTCAGCTTTGTCCGTCTTCTCCCAAGTGAACTCAGGCTCTTCACGCCCGAAGTGTCCGTATGTCGCCGTCTTGCGGTATATCGGCCGTAAGAGATCAAGCATCTTGATGATGCCTTTCGGTCGGAGATTGAAAACCTCGAGAACAAGGCGCTCGATCCTTTTTTCCTCGATCCTTGCGGTTCCGAAGGTATTGACCATGACAGAAACCGGACTGGCCACGCCGATCGCGTAGGCAAGCTGAACCTCGCAGACCTCCGCAAGGCCGCTGGCAACGATGTTCTTCGCGACATACCGGGCGGCATAGGCCGCCGAGCGGTCAACCTTGGATGGGTCCTTGCCCGAAAAGGCACCGCCGCCGTGACGCCCGGTCCCACCGTAGGAATCGACGATGATCTTCCGTCCTGTGAGGCCGCAGTCGCCGGCAGGCCCACCGACCACGAACCGCCCTGTTGGGTTGACCAGAAATCTGATCCCCGAAGTATCCAGGTGGGCCGGCAGGACCGGTTTTATGATCTCCTCAATGACGCCTTCGCGGACCGTGGCTTGTGAGACCGCTTCGTCATGCTGCGTTGACAGGACTATGGTATCCAGCGCCACCGGGCGGAGCCCTTCGTAGCGTACGGACACTTGAGATTTCACGTCCGGACGCAGCCAGCCAAGCTGTCCCGCTTTCCGGACCTCGGCCTGTCTTTTCGTCAAATGGTGAGCGAGTTGGATCGGCAGGGGCATCAATGTATCCGTCTCGTTGCATGCGAATCCAAACATGATGCCCTGATCCCCTGCCCCTTGCCCGAGATCCTGCCCTCGTCCTTCATCAACGCCCTGGCTTATGTCGGGCGACTGCTCGGTGAGGGCCAGAACGACGGCGCAACGTTGACCATCAAAGCCAATCGCATCATCGTCGTAGCCAATATCGAGTATCGTATCGCGGGCGACTTGGCTGTAATCGATGTGTGCATGGCTGGTGATCTCGCCAGCCACAACGACCATCCCCGTCTTCACCAACACTTCACAGGCGACGCGCGCCTTCGGATCGGTGCGCAGGACCGCATCGAGAATGGCATCGGAGATGTTGTCTGCCATCTTATCGGGGTGTCCCGCGCCGACGGATTCGGAAGAGAACACGAACTGCCTGGTCATAAAAATGCCCTCGCTTCAAGTGCTGGAGTTAGTGAGGAGTTTCTGGATTGGGGTGGCTTATCGGTCGGTGATGCCGGGAACATCGAACGCAGTGCAGAAGTCGACAACGTCTCTTCGTACGCTCGCATGAACTTCCTGGTCATCGGGCTGGCGGCAGACCGAGTCGATGAAAGCGGCGATCTGCACCATCTCCGTTTCGCGCATGCCCATGGACGTCACCGCTGGTGTCCCTAAGCGGATGCCGCTTGTCAGCGCCGGATGCCGTCGGTCGCCCGGGACCATATTGAAATTCGCAATGATGCCTGCACGCGATAAGCGCTCTGCATAGGCTTTGCCTGACAGCGGCCGGTCCCGAAGATCAAGGATCAGCATGTGATTGTCAGTGCCCCCGGTGACGAGTTCATAACCTCGCTCCAGAAGCGCCTGGGCCAGAGCCTTGGCGTTGTGGACGATCTGCTGACCGTAGACACGAAAGGACGAGTTCGCTGCTTCCTGCAAAGCGACGGCAAGCGCGGCGATAGTATTCATATGCGGTCCGCCTTGCAGAAGAGGGAACACGGCGCGGTCTATACGTTTGGCCAGATTGTGTTTGCTCTTCGGATGATGGAGGGGCTGATAACGGTCTTCATTCCTTGATAAAATGAAGCCACCCCGGGGACCGCGGATCGACTTGTGAGAGGTGCTGGTGACCACATCGCAATGGGACACGGGGTTCGGATGCACTCCTGCGACAACCAGGCCGCAGATGTGGGCGATGTCAGCCACCAGATACGAGTTCACCTCCGAAGCAATTTCGGCCATTGCCGCGTAGTCAAAAATACGCGGATAAGCAGTTCCGCCGACCCAAATTAGCTTCGGGCGTTCCCCCTTGGCGGTCTCGCGCAAGTGGTCATAGTCAATTTGCTGTGTCTTTTCGTGCAGCCTGTACGGGACGCGCTGATAATCGCTGCCGGAAAAATTGACGGACCAACCGTGAGTCAGATGGCCGCCTTCGGGTAAAGGCAAGCCCATGACTTTGTCACGGGGGCTCAAAAGCGCGCGATAGACAGCCTGGTTGGCTGGCGAGCCTGAATAAGGCTGGACGTTGGCGTGTTCACTGCCAAATAGCGCTTTCAGGCGCTCGATCGCGAGGGTCTCAAGCTCATCGACGATCTCGTTTCCGGCGTAGTAGCGCGCACCGGGGTATCCCTCGGCATACTTGTTGGTGAAAATCGACCCGGTGGCTTCCAACACCGCCGAGGAGGCAAAGTTCTCAGAGGCGATCAGTTTGAGAGTTGTCCGCTCCTGGCGCTCCTGTCTTAGAAGCAGTTCGTGAACGCGGGAGTCGACGGCGGCTAAGTGAGGCCGCCCGTAAGTGTCGGGCTGCGCGATGGCGCCGCCGGCGGAGTTATCCATGGTAGTCGCGCTCCATTTGGACTGATCTATTTCACGATCAAGCAGGCGGTCCCTTCAACCGCGCGTCTTGTATTGCTTCCAGGCGTTGTAGGTCTCTTTTATGGTGGCCATCATCGTGGGGCAGGAGATCGACCACCAATTGAGCCAGCCCGCCATCCTTGCCTCCTGCTTGCATATGGTACGAAGACTGCGGACGTTGTTCGTTGCAGCAAAGAAAGTTGGCTCTGACCAGCCGCCGGACGTGGCGTCGAACCTGCTCGCGAGGCAGACTGGTAATATCGGCCAGCTCGCCGACGGTTAGATCCGCATGCGCGCAAAGGCCCAGGATTCGAAGACGATCAAGATGCGCTGCCGTCCTTAGGCGATTTACCAGTGTCAACATTGGTTGGCATCAACCCGGACGGGATGCAGCAAGCCGCTAGCCCTTCTATCCCCATCAATCCGCATGAGACCTCTCTCGTCATTTGCTGTAAATCCGCTGGTATGGATGCTAATGGAAGATGGATCACAGTCCTTTCTACGACTAAGACGCCAGATATTGTGGCGAATGTACCACCTGACAGGAGACTACGCTCACGAACATTATGTGAATTTTTTTTAACGTTGCTGAGAATCAAGAATGAGGTTTGGCGAATGTCTCGCCGTCGACTGCCGAATCCTGCCCGACGGGATTATGGGGTGCGTAGCCTACTTGTCCTTTCCACATGACCAGCGACGATGGGGCGAAGGCGGCAGACATAGCTCTGGAGCATGCTGCGGTGTCTTTGGCCTGAAGCCGAGGAAGGCGGACCGTGGCTTCCGCGCCGCTGCCGGGAGCCCGCGAACAGGCCAAGTGGATCAGCCGGGTGTTGCCGTCATAGAGCGTGAGACGCAAAGCTGGCCAGCCGCGCCCTGAGGCTGACGCACCGCTCAGCGTCCACCTTGCTCTCGAAGCCCATCGGCATAGCGCCGATAACGACTTGACCGCGTGCGTGTCGACGAGCGATCGGTGAGCGCAAGGATCGAGGGTGCAGTGCAGGATAATGCTGTTTTAAATCAGCGCTGTTTTCAGCCGACTGCCTTGAGCGTGGGCACAAGGATATAGGCCCAAGGCAGGAGATCATCGTCTGGCTGTTCGGGAGGCCGCCCTGGGCGCGCGACAGCCGTTCCTTCGGCTGCGCCGCTCCGCCACCATCCGCGCCGTGCCTTCCGGAGACCATTCCCGCTGCCGGCCGGCGCCCGTGAAAACCTCGACCCGGCGCACCGGCTCGAGATGGCTGGGCTCAGCGTAACTCTGAAGTCGTCATATACCGAAGCCTTCACAGACTTCGGACATCCCCCTCACAGTCCGATCCAGATGGCGTCAGGAACACCGCTTGCGTTGATGCGGATGAACCCCTGCTTGTGCCACAATGACCCTTATGTCAGCGCGCGAGCCAAAGCTTCCGCGCAAGGCGACGGCTAGGATAAGGCAATGCCGACGAAGGGCACATTGCTTGCCACACTCTGGAATGATGGCATGCTCGGAAGGCCTAGGTTTTGCTCAGGGCCGCCTGCAAGGCGCGCTTTGAGGTTATTCACATAGCCTTCTGCGTAGTCCTGCGCCGTCGAGACCGAAAGATCAATGCCTGCCGCCAAGGCCTCTTCCATCAGGTGCTTTACGAGCCCATTTCGAATGGCCAGCTTGACCTCGGGGCCTGCGATAAGGCCGATCGCCTGCGCGGCCATATTGAGGCCAGCTTCCTCCAGCGCTCGCTTCATATCGCCTCCGTTAATGGCCGTACGCAGGAGATTGGCTGCTTGCGACTCAGCCTCGAGAACCATCGAGGCAAGATCGGCTACTTGTCCGAGGCCCGGAATGAAGCTGAGCAGTCCCACCGCCGTTGCCGCCAAGTCGAGCACTTTCGTCTCGATTTTGAGCACGGAGTCGACGACGTGCATGACGGCCCCGCCGTTCTTTTTGGCTGACTTAATGTCAGGCTGGTCCATCAGGCCCATCTTCATGTCCGCGACGGCATTCTGCTCTTCTGCGGTTTGGGCGCCGTGGGTGATTGGCTGCTGAACGTTGCGGTTCGCAGACGACATGTTTGTGCAAAAATGGGCAAAGTCTTTTTTGCTGATATTGCCGGAATCAACCGTATGCCCGCCGCCAAAGTCGAAGAATTTATGATGGGTCTTATAGCCCGTGATCGAATTGTTCAGGAGGCCAAACAAAAGAGGATCTGAAAGGAGCTGAGAGGCTGCTTCCCGCACTTTCGGATCAAGGCTCTTGTCGTCTTTCATTTTCGCCAGTTTGTCGCGAGTCAGAACACCGCTTCCAAAGAACGTGTCCTGATGGTCCTTGATCATCTCGACCGTATTCAGCTCAGTTTGCGTGAGGCTCATCGACGATGAGGCGACTTGCAGGAAATCCTCTTTGTGCATCTTCCCTTTCGAGCCACCGCACAACTGGTTCCAAGCATCGGGGTGATCGAGGAAATATTGCGCCGCCGCAATGACCTGGGGCGGAAATTTGCCGTTTTTCGATTCGCCGCCGACCATTTTCTTGAACTCATCCAGACTCAGGTCCTTGGACAGATTTTCGGAGTACCGGTAAAACTCCCGCAAGGCATCGCTCAAAGTCATGACCGAAGGCTGCAAACCTCCGCTGCCGTCGGATGGTATGTAGTTCTGCTCGTAGCTTTGCGCTTGGGCTTCCTGAAATGCAGCAACTTGTGGGTGGTGGTTTGAAAATCCGGCCAAGTCCTTGGCGTTGATCTTGCCTCCACAGCGGCCGTCGCCCTGCGAGCCAATCGCATAAAAAAGTCCCGAATCCTGCTGCAGTCCCTGGATCGCCGCTTTCAGATCCGGTGGCGTAGAGGGATCATTGGCTTTGTCGGTCAACGACTTCCAAGTAAGCGGGCATTGGTCCTTGTGACGGTTGAGTACCGCAACAATCTGCAACTCAGCCGTGGTCAGCGACCCACCGTTCCACGTGATTCCGGGGCTCGGCCTGGGAGCCGGCTCGATCTTCGGGGTGACGCGGAGCAGATGTTGGGCTTCAGTCGCCTTGGAGCGTTGCGATTGGTCCTCCTTGAGAGCCGCCCTCATATTTGGCGGCAGCAGATCCAGTGGGTGTTGCTCCAAGCCCTTCAATGTCAATTCGACATCCGGTGCCAGATGGCCCAAAGGGTCCTGCCGCAAGTTATCCATTGTCGAATCAAGATTCGACGCTGGCAGATCCCCTTCCGCGAAAGAGCCGGGCTTGTCTGCCAGCACACAAGTGGACAGCATCGCTTCGAAGCACGATGCACTTTGCTGATGCTGGGTCGCAAAATGGGAAACTTTCAGGCCCGGCCAACCCCTTGCGGACTGTAGCGAATTTGAGCGGTAGAAAGTTGAAAGATTGCTGGCCGACATTATGCATCCTCAGACGTGACGTTGAAATCCCCACAAGAGACCCCGACAGAAGATCCCTTGCGTTTCACAAAATTCGACAATTCCAAGCGTCGGCAGGTCACGAATGCGCCTGCCCTGCCTTCAATTGCTGTGTTCCGGGCCGGCTCCAAGGTTCGGTCCAACACAATGGCCGGAGTCACCGCGAGAGCTGCCGGGACTCATCATGAGCGGATTAGCTTTCGAGAAACTGACGAGTTTGCGAAGAGTTCACAAAGGGGTAGCCGCAGTCATGTTCTTCAGAGCTGCGGGAAATCCTCAATGTTCATTTCTTGCCCAGCTCAGGCTTCCCGCCAACGCTATCCTGTTGTGGGATGTCAGAAGAATAAGAAGCATCCGGTCGTCCGTCGCGAACGACCGTAGTGGAGGAGCCACGAAACAAGATCAGCACTGATTCCTTTGGCGTGGCCGCTATGTGAGTCTGCGCCTGCGCCTGCGCCACCAAGCCGTTAAAGGTCTGCTCCACGAGTGCGACGAAGCGCGGTGGACCGGAAACGAAGACGAGGCCATTGCCTGGCACGGGTTTGACCACATAGCGCTCGTCGGAGATATCAAGCTTGTCGAGAGCCCCCTTGAACGCATCGAAGCGAATCGACGTCATCAAAAGCATTCGAGTTTGCGATTCTTGTGCAGCAGACACATAGAGCACAAGGCCGTCATAGTACCATTGGAGACCGTAAAGGTTCGTCAAGCGGTCGAGGAACGCGCGCGGTGGCAAATCAGGCATACGTCCGCGAATTCGCCCCTTCACCGCAGGACTGATGTTGACCCTGATATTCAGGTTGTTGCCGAATTCCTGCAACGCTGCAGCGAGTTCCTGATCCAGAACCGTGTATCTATAGGGTGTCGCCGGAAGGGACAGCGGGACTGCGTGCGCCGGTTGAATCCCGGTGGACAGAAAAAACCCGGCACAGAGAAGTCTCAAAACATGCAGGGTGACGGGTTGGATAAGCGTTCTCGGCATGTCGCACTGATAAACCAAACGCTGAAATCATCACAAGTGACTAAATTGCCGAAGAGATTTTAGATGTCGAAATGACGCCGCCGTTAGTCAGCTTGTTGTCAGCTTGCCCCCCTAGGAGTGTTGCGCCGACACCGGGTGATGAATGGGCGGGGCCCGCCCGGTCAGAGAGAGCAACCGAGTCCTTACATGATGATGCCTGTCACGTCGATCTCTGCCACTCTAACGGCTGGCCTCCCCAGGGTCGGATCACCGTCGATTGTCGAGCAGGCCCAGTTTGAGCGCGCCTTAGGGCATGCAGCCGACTCGCTGAAAAACAATGCCGCCGCGGAGCCAGCGAGTGCGGCGCCAGTTGCTGCGGCGATGGATGTTCAGCGCGCGGCTGCGCCGACGAGCGGCATGGGCGATCGCGTGTTGCAGACGATTTCCTCCCTATATCCACACAACACTGTTTCCTTCCCCGCGCTCGACCATGACATAGCCCTTTCGAAGGGCGCTCTACCGGGACCGGCGCAGAAGCTTCCCGTCGCAGGTGAGGCGGGAACCGGAATCTCGGGCATTCCTCAACAAGGGCAAGACTTCGAAACGATGATGGCTGGTCTTCGGGATGTTTACAACGGCGTCACCCAGGTGGCGCTTATCTCCAAAGGCGTCAGCGGCGTCACATCATCCGTGAATAAACTTTTGAAGGAAGGCTGAACCGCGCGCATGATTGGCTTGGCCGAGGGCGAAATCATGCGTGGCCTGTCAGGGTGGCGGTCGGTTAGACTTGTCATGCTGCCAGTTCTCGTCGCCCTCAGTGCTTGCAAAACCGACCTCTACACGCAATTGCAAGAGCGTGAGGCAAATGAAATGCTCGCACTTCTTGAAGACAACGGGGTCGCCGCGATCCGGGTGGTCGCCAAGGATGGGACCAGCACGATCCAGGTTGACGAAAAGCTGCTCGCCTTCTCAATCAACCTTCTGAACGCCAAGGGGTTGCCGCGCCAATCCTTCAAGAACCTCGGTGAGATATTCCAAGGATCAGGCCTGATTGCCTCGCCGACCGAGGAGCGTGCCCGTTACGTGTATGCCCTGAGCGAAGAGTTGTCGCGGACGATCAGCGATATCGATGGCGTTTTTTCTGTACGTGTTCACGTCGTGCTGCCGCATAACGACCTTGTGCGAGCCGGCGCCACGCCATCCTCGGCCGCGGTGTTTATCAGGCACGACGCCAAAACAAATGTCGCGGCTCTGCTGCCAAAGATAAAGATGCTGGTAGCCGACAGCATCGAAGGCTTGTCCTACGATAAGGTGGAAGTGGTTTTGGTGCCGGTAGAACGGTCCGCACACGAGCAACGGCCCGATCCGACTGCTGTTTTGCCACAAGCATCAACACCTCTTCCTGCGCCAATTCTGGCGACCGTGACAGGTTTTGCCGCAGCCGTATTCGCAGTGGCCTGTTATCTCTTGGTCAGCGTTGCTACGCGTCGGCGCAAGCAATCAACCGGCGTTTCCAAGGTCGAGGGGCGCCGGGATGCTTCTGCTGTCGAGGCCATTCGCAAAAGAATGCCTGCAATTGGACGTGGGTGACATCTCATTGCCAATGCCTATACAGACCGCCCGACCTGATGGTCCGCACCAATTGCGTTTTCCGGGCGCGAGCGAGCTTGCGGCTTCGGCCCATCCGACCCGTCTAGCGGCGCGTCTTGATCCAGCGTTATCGGCAGAAACGTTAGTGAAGTTGCAGAAGTGTTCCAGACTGCATCCAAGGCTGGCAGAATTGCTGGGCAACTATGACGTGGATCTGAACCACATCGGCTGCAGGCCGGACCTTCTACGCGGGCACGATCCATATCGAGCTGCCCTTCTTGCTGGTAGTATCTGGCATGCCCGTTCGCTGGTCGCGTTTGTCTCTCAGCCTGAGCTTGCCATCCTTGTTAAACGCATCGGCGTGGATGCACACGCATTCGGAATCCGACACCTGCTGCATGCCGTTGAGAACAGACTGATCGCGGACCCAGAAAAACTCGCTCAGCAAATCGAATACGATGGACATGCATGTCTTGGGGCTTGGCTCCAGGACAGTTCAGCGACCGAGCGTAACCGCGTGCTTCTTCGGTTGCCCGAGGGGACTGCCGCGGAGACTCCAGCACCTGAGCATTGGACCGCCGCCGGCCAATTGCTTTCACTTGTACTAGCTCATTTTGAGACAGAGACCCCGGTGAAATGACAGCCGAACTTTCCGAGGGGCCAATAGCGCCGCAGATGCGTCCAATCGGACCACTGATACCCGCGAGCGAGCTCGAAACCTGGCACAGCGCCGCGCAAGCGCTTGCCGCGGCAGAACGGCATCGGCAGCGCGTTCGAAACTGGGCACGCGCCGTTTACCAGCGGGCGTGGGTGCGCGGCCACATGGAGGGCTCGAATGCAGGCACCGAGGAGATGGCAGGGCTGATTGCGGAGACAATCTCCGAAATCGCGCGACGAAAGGCGGCTCTGGAGCAGGAATTGCCGCAGCTCGTGATGGAAATATTGAGCGATCTTATCGGCGCTTTCGATCCGGGCGAGCTACTGGTGAGGGCTGTTCGTCACGCCATAGAGTGTCAATACAGCGGCGCCGAAGTTTGCCTTCATGTTTCTCCCATGCAAGTCGACATGCTTGCACGAGAGTTTGCTCGATGCGACGGCCAGGATGGTCGACCAAGGGTGCGGATCGAGCCCGACCCGACGTTGTCGCCGCAACGGTGCGTGCTGTGGAGCGAGTACGGCAATGTCGACCTGGGACTTGACGCCCAGATGCGCGCGCTGCGCCTTGGTTTCGGGACGCTATGTGAAAAAGGCGAGCTATGAGAAAGCCCGTCCCAGAACATAACGCTGACGCCGACACTCGAGCTCTCGTTCCAGCAATCTCGTCTTTGAGGGCTGCGGCCAAGCGAATTGACACGCGTGCGGTGCGCGGTCGGATCACGCGGGCTATCGGCACACTGGTTCATGCCGTCTTGCCAGACACTCGTATTGGGGAACTTTGCCTCCTAGAGGACCCGCGAACCGGGCTGTCGCTCGAGGCCGAGGTGATCGGCCTGTCGGGTGATGGTGTATTGCTGACACCGATCGGGGACTTGGTGGGCCTATCCAGCCGCGCAGAGGTCGTGGCCACTGGCCGAATGCGTGAGGTGCCCGTCGGCGGCGATTTGCTCGGTCGCGTGATCGACAGTCGTTGCCGCCCATTGGACGGCAAAGGCGAAATCAAGACCGTCGAAACTCGGCCCCTGCATGGCAGAGCCCCCAATCCGATGACGAGGCGCATGATTGAGCGGCCATTCCCGCTTGGGGTCCGTGTCCTCGATGGTCTGCTGACGTGCGGCGAGGGCCAGCGGATCGGGATTTATGGCGAGCCAGGTGGTGGCAAGTCGACGCTGTTGTCACAGATCGTAAAGGGTGCCGCCGCTGACGTCGTCATAGTGGCGCTCATAGGCGAACGTGGACGGGAAGTTCGTGAATTCATCGAAAGGAATCTTGGTGAAGAGGGCCTTCTCCGTACGGTCGTCGTGGTTGAAACATCCGACCGCTCGGCGGTAGAGCGTGCGCAATGCGCTCCAATGGCGACTGCGCTCGCGGAATATTTTCGCGATCAGGGCCTACGCGTTGCTCTCATGCTGGATTCGCTGACGCGCTTCTGCCGCGCTATGCGCGAAATAGGCCTTGCTGCGGGTGAGCCGCCGACGCGACGGGGCTTTCCTCCTTCCGTTTTTGGCATGCTGCCAGGCCTGCTCGAGCGCGCCGGCATGGGTGAGCGGGGCTCAATCACGGCCTTCTATACGGTGCTTGTAGAGGGTGATGGCACGGGTGATCCAATCGCCGAGGAATCGCGTGGTATTCTCGATGGCCATGTCATCCTCTCACGCGCTATTGCGGCGCGATCGCATTTCCCCGCTATTGATGTGCTGCAGAGTCGCAGCCGCGTCATGGATGCAGTCGTTTCGGGGACACATCGCAAGGCAGCATCCATTTTCCGCGAGCTCCTATCGCGCTATGCCGAGACCGAGTTCTTGATCAATGTTGGCGAATACAAGCCAGGTGGAGATCCCCTGACTGACCGGGCCGTCGCGTCAATCGACGAACTGAGGGAGTTTCTGCGCCAGAGCGAAGATGACGCGTCAGATTTCGAGGAGACGGTCGCATGGATGTCGCGTCTGACCGCGTGAACTGGGTTCAGTCTTCGAGGTTACGGCTTCTGAAGGAAATGCAAGAGCGTCGTGCCCTTGGCGAGCTGTCCAAGAAGGAAGCCCAGCGCGATGTGGCCGCCTCAGCCGTACAAAATGCCTCTAGGGAGCTTGCAATGATACAGCAACATTGTTCAAGAAAAGAAGCAGCGCTCTATCAGCATCTGATGTCACTCGACAACTTGTCTAGCGCAGCGCTCGACCGTCACCGCCTTCACACTGAACAGCTTGCCGCTGAGATCAATTCCAGACGGCAGATGCTTGATGATACCCAAATCGCTCAAGAGGAGGCTGAGATGGCGGCGTCCAGGACGAGGGAGCTATGGGTCATATGTTCGGCGGCAAGGGACAAATGGCAACAAATCGAGGACGACGTGCGGCGCGCCGTCGAGACTCATTCGGAGGCCGCAGCCGAGATCGAGGCCGACGATGAGATACTGCTGAAATATGCGAGGGGGTCGCTTGCCTAAATGCCGCGCAACCGGATCCGACGGTCGCAAGAGGTCGTCCGAATGACACGACCGTGCAGTCTTTGATAGGCGCTGCGGTCACACCCGCCATGTTCGAACCAGTTCTGAAACTGTCCCGCACGGTTGTCTCGTGGCTCAATGATACAGGAGCGCCGCGCACGCCGTTTCAAAGCCGGATCAACGAGGTGCCGCTATCGGTGCGAACGGCAGGGCTTGTCTGGCAGCAGGAACCTGCTGCCATTCCGATGCTTGACTGCGTCTGGAGAGTGGGAGCCGAAACGGTCATCTTGTCACTGTCGCGCCCGCTCGTAGAGGAGTTCATCACGACAGTGCAGAACGGCTTGGCCTTCCCTTCCGAGCCAACTGCTTCGCTAATTCTCGAACTCGCTCTGGAGCCGCTTGTCACTCGACTGGAGGAGACGACGCGTCTGAACGTGCAACTCGTGCGGGTATGCGAAGCCACGATGCTGGCTCCTCATCTTGAACTCGACATCATTTTCGGCGCGGTCAAGGGCAAGGGCCGTCTATTCCTGTTCACGCCTCTTGACGGCTTAGTACCGCCTGCGTTTCGCGCGCTAGGCGAACTGCTTGCCCAGTTGCCGCGGCAGCTGGGCGGGCTGCCTCCAGAGCTCCCGCTCATTGTTGCAGGAGAGGTCGGCACGCTTCGCCTTCCTGCGGCGCTTCTTCGAAGCGCATGTGTCGGTGATGCATTGTTGCCCGATATTGCGCCGTTCGGCCGCGGCCAGATCACCCTAGCTGTCGGCCAGTTGTGCGCCGAGGCGGATCTTGACGGCGATGAATTAATCTTGCGGGGGCCTTTCCGCCCGCGACCGTGTCCTTTGGAGAGTGCGCATATGACACAACCCGGATCGCAACTGGAGCTTACTAAGGATCTCGACGATGTCGAGATCGTGCTTGTCTTTGAATGCGGCCGCTGGCCTATTTCTCTTGGGGAATTAAGAAGTGCCGGCGAAGGGCATATTTTTGAACTTGGATGGCCGATCGACGGCCCGGTCGACATAGTGGCCAATGGTCAGCGTATCGGGCGTGGCGACATTGTCCGCATCGGAGAAGAGCTGGGCATCAGGCTCCGTGGCGGGTTTGCATGCAATGAGTGAAGCTCAGCCGACAATCCTGGCGCTTCTTGCGGTTACCGCCGGACTCGGTCTGCTGGTTTTAGCAGTTGCCACGACAACGGCCTTTGTAAAGGTATCAATTGTTCTTTTCCTCGTCCGCAATGCGCTCGGGACCCAGACCATACCACCCAATGTGGTGCTGTACGCCGCGGCGATGATCCTCACTATGTTCGTTAGTGCGCCCGTTGCTGAGCAGACCTATGACCGCATGTCGGATCCCAAGCTCCACTATCAGACATTCGACGACTGGGTAAGCGCCGCTAAAGCCGGAAGTGAGCCCTTGCGCGAGCATCTCAAGAAATTCACAAATGAAGAGCAGCGGCGATTTTTCCTATCTTCGACAGAAAAGGTCTGGCCAGAGGAAATGCACGCTGCAGCCACGCCTGATGACTTTGCAATACTTGTACCATCTTTCTTGCTATCAGAATTGAAGCGCGGATTTGAGATGGGATTTCTACTTTATCTGCCTTTTATTGTTATAGATCTGATAGTGACAACTATCTTGATGGCAATGGGTATGTCGATGGTCTCACCAACTGTTATATCTGTCCCGTTCAAGATCTTTTTGTTTGTTGCCATTGATGGTTGGTCAAAATTGATGCATGGGCTTGTGCTGAGTTATACGTTACCGGGAGGCTGATCATCACTGAATCCAGCATCATTACTCTTATGAGCCAATCACTGGTGGTTTTCATGATCTGGATTCTACCGCCGCTCATTGCATCAGTGGTTGTCGGCCTCGTTATCGGCATCCTCCAGGCGGCGACGCAGATCCAGGATGAAAGCTTGCCGCTCACCGTGAAGCTTCTGGTCGTTGTCGCGGTGATTGGGCTGTTTGCTCCTGTGCTAAGCGCCCCGCTCATAGAGCTAGCCGATCAGATCTTCACCGAGTTTCCCGCAATGACACTTAGCTACTAGTCCGCCCCATGGACGCGCCATCGGCCGATATTCAAATTCTGATCCAGACGGCTCTCGAACTCGTCGTTGCGGCAGGTCTTGGGGCAGCCCGCGCGATGGGCATCATGCTGATCTTTCCCGTATTCACACGCTCGCAGATCAGTGGGCTGATCCGGGGCTGTTTGGCTGTTGGCTTCGCACTACCATGCCTGGCACACGTCAGCGGCGGATTGCCGGCGCTGGATTCTGATACACGCCTGATCCAGCTAACCCTGCTCGGATTCAAGGAAGTTTTTGTCGGTGTACTCCTTGGCACTTTTCTTGGCATTCCGCTTTGGGGCCTTCAGGCTGCCGGGGAGCTTATCGACAACCAACGCGGCATCAGCAGCCCGACCGCTTCGGCCGATCCCGCGACGAACAGTCAGGCTTCCGCGATGGGCGTTTTTCTGGGGATCACTGCGATTGCCATATTCGTCGGATCAGGAGGCCTGGAAACTTTGATCAGTGTCCTGTACCGCAGCTACTTGATCTGGCCGGTGTATCAGTTTCACCCGACACTGAGCGGGCCAGGAGCAATGGAGTTGTTGGGGCTTCTCGACCGCATAATGCGCACGGCATTATTGGTATCGGGGCCTGTCGTGTTCTTCCTGATACTGATTGATATATCGATGATGCTGCTGCGTCGCTTTGCCCCGCAATTTAAGGCGAGCCAACTGTCTCCGGCAATCAAGAACATTGTCTTTCCAGTTCTCATGGTCACCTACGCTGCCTATCTGGTGGAGAGCATGAAACTGGAGGTCACACAAGCCAACGGCGCGCTGGAGTGGTTCGACAAATTGCTGCCATGAGCGACACAAGTGAAGAGAAGACACACGCCGCCAGCCCGAAGAAGTTAAGTGAAGCGCGCAAAAAAGGACAGCTGCCACGTAGCTCCGATTTCGTCCGCGCGGTCGGGACTTGCGCTGGGCTCGGCTACCTTTGGCTAAGAGGCAGCGTGATCGAGGACAAATGCCGGGAAGCGCTCCTATTAGCCACCAAGTTGCAGAGCCTACCTTTCGATACCGCGGTGCCGCAGGCATTGGTTGTGCTCGTCCAACTCACCGTCGCGGCTGTTGGCCCGCTGCTTGGAACCCTCGTCGCCGCGGTGATTTTGGCCAGCCTGCTAGCCAATGGTGGATTTGTCTTCTCTCTGGAGCCGATGAAGCTCAGCTTTAAGAAAATTGACCCCTTTGAAGGGCTGAAGCGCTTGGGGTCTGCTCGTTCCATGGTCGAAGTCTGCAAGACCATGTTCAAGGTATTGGTTCTCAGCGCAACCTTTTCCATTGTCCTTCTCGGGATGTGGAAGACAATGGTCCCTCTGCCGATCTGCGGCATGGGCTGTGTTGGCCTCATCTTTATGGAGACAAAATTGCTGATGGGAATTGGCGCCGGCGCACTGCTGGTCGGCGGACTGATCGATCTCCTGCTCCAGCGCGCGTTGTATCTGCGCGAAATGCGCATGACCAATACCGAAGTGACGCGCGAGTCGAAGGATCAGCAAGGAGCGCCAGAGTTGAAAGGTGAACAGCGTCGCATCCGCGAGGAGGCGGCCGACGAGCCTGCGCTTGGCGTGCATCGCGCCACGCTGGTCTTAACAGGAAGGGCGGTCCTGATCGGTCTGCGTTACGTTCGCGGTGAAACCGGGGTGCCGTTCTTAGTTTGCCGTGCCGAAGGTGAGCGCGTTTCACATGTGTTGAGTGAGGCGCGGGCACTACGCCTGACGATCGTCCATGACCATGTCTTAGCGCGTCAGCTGATAAGCACTACAAAACTCGGCCACGCGGTTCCTATGCAATATTTCCAGCCTGTCGCGAAAGCATTCTTTGCCGCAGGCTTGGCCTAGTCATTGGAAGTCCACGACTGCCCAGTTCAAAACTGACCTGGTTCCATGCTAGTGGCAAATGTCGGCTGGCCATCCGTGCCCCAGTGTCTCTGTCAGGCCAACCGCGCAACCGCGGGCCTGGGGCAATCACTCCCCTCGGATCTGCCACCCAGCAACTACGGCAAGTCCTCCGGGCATGACCTTTCAGCCTCTGCTGGCCGGTGCGTGGCGCAGTCCGAGGTTTTGAGGCCGGCAGTGCGGATTTGATTGGTGCAGCCGTTGGAATGCCCTCGTCAGCTAGTCGTCAACTAAGCGCCCTATGTTGAACAGCCGTGCTAACTTGAGCTCGGTTGCGAAACATAGGAGTACGAATCGTCATGTATGGTCGAATTGGTGGCTCATCCGATAGTTACCGCGCGCATAATGCCGGCGAGCAATCGGATGCAGGAAGCGAAGGGTTCGCGGACACATTTGCCCGAATGCACTTATCCGGATCGGAAGGTAGCGGCGCCTCATCATCGGCGGCTCCCCAAGCATACTCCCTCAATTCCCGACCTCCTGTGGTGGAGATCAACAGGACTTCCTTCAGGAGACAGGTGAGGCAATTTCATGGTGATGAAATCACGCACATCGCCGACAATCCTCAAGAGTATTCGGAGTTCGTATCGTCACGAGCCAGGCGCACCGCGGACGTTGCTCAGCAATATGGCATCCGTCGAGATACGGAGCACGCGCGATATTTCAGTTACCAATTGGGAGACCGGAGTGCCGGACTGCTGAGAATGGAAGGCGGATTCAGCATGAACGAGTTCGAATCGGAAAGTTGGCGGGAACAATTTCCTGGTCGAACTGAGGTCACTTCCATAGTGGATCTTCAAGTCGCCCATCCGCTCGTCGAAAATGCGGGCGATATTCTGCTGGAGCATCAACTTCGGATAGACGGCGACCGACCGTTGCTGAATTGGCGTGCGGCTAATCCGGAAGCACAAGCGCGCGCGCAGACGATGGGGTTTGTTGAAGTGGATCATGGCGACCTGGTGCTTGACCCTACGCAGCATCCCGACAAATGGACGAAGAACAGTGCCGGTGAGTGGCAGCGTGCAGGCAAACCTCCACTCTATCTCCACAAAAACGAGGACAGCGACAGCAGCGATAGCGGGTCCGACGAGGATTTCATGTGATTTGTCGACCCGCCGCCGAGCCTTGCAACTGGTGACGGTTGCAAGGCTGTTGGCAGTGAATGCTAATTGTCCGGCGACAGCCCCGCCTTAGCGCCAGCGCCGCCGAGCAATCCAGCCCATCTCCCAGACAATAAACTGCGGATGCGCATCGTGGGTGCTTGCGAGCGGATTGTATTCGGGCCGGAACTCCGCCTCTTGGATACGAGCTCTCCCGAATCCAATTTTCTCCACCACACCGTTGGGTCGTTGCGATGCGCCGATCCCGATCGGATCAGCTATGCCTGCTCCGCGCTCGCAGGAAGACCTTCCGCCTCGATCTTGGCGGCGCGATCTCGGCGATAAGTTGGATGGGAGGCAAGATACGCCGCCACGTCAACAGCAGGTAACGCGACATCGCAAATCGGCCCTGACGGTAGCCGATCGACTCCAATCGCCGGACCGCAACTCGCGCAGCGGCATTCGCGGTTTGGCCAGGAGAAATGCTCGCTGACTCACAGCGTGGCCGGCCGCATTCTGCCCTAGACCCCAAAGTACGTGCCCTGTCATGCAGCCTGCGCCGACGGGAGCTCGGCACGCGAATGGCGTGGTTGGCGGCCAAGCCCCGAGGTCAACAAGGACTTACAGAAAGCGGGGGTGAGTTTGCCGCGATGAATTATGACCTTCTCGCGACCGGACCTAGCATCGGCTTCCTCTCGCTCTCGATTGTAGCCGCGCTGTTCGTTGGATTTAACGTGGCAAGCGGTGAATTCGGAATCAGCCAGCCCTTCCAAGTTTCTGGCCATGACCGGGCGACTCGTGTGGATGTGCACCCACATCGGGCTCGGCATCGCACCATTGACCAGCATCTTGGGCTGCAGCTTCATCTCAAACAGCTTTCCTGGCTCGCCACGCAGCGCGACCGGTGCCTCCGGCGGCATCAATTCGTCGGCATTGCACAAATGTTCCAGGTATTTTTGCGCCGGAAATGCGTAGGTCTTCATGCAATCAGTCGTAATGCCGGCTTTTCCTTCATTCAATGCGTTGGCCTGTCCCAGCACCATGTTCAGCAACCCTTTGAGCTGGTCTGTGCGTTCGTGCACTTTGGGTAGCTGGGTGGAGGTGAGTAGCAGGCGTACATTACGTCCCTGCAACCCGGCGAGACAGGTTTGCATCTCAATGGCCTGGGCTCGCAGGTACTGGGCCACATCGTCCACGACCTTACCGGCCTCCTCAGGCTTCATCTGGCGCACTTGGGAGACGACGCTTTGCTGACCGGCCAGATCGAACTGCAAAAGTTCGTCCAATCGTTTGAGCCGCTCCGTCAATACCTCCATTGACAACGCGGCGCCCCCGATTGTCGAGCCTGCCCCCGACGAACTCGCAGCCACCTCTTGCGCTCTCACCTGTGTACTCGCAACTTGATCCGAGCGCGCGAGAACCTTGGCTGCTGGCACTGTGCCGGCGTTCGCAGCGACTGGTGTTGATGGCTGCCCGGCGGCAGAAGTCCCGGCGCGAGCTGCCGACTTATGCTTTGACTTCCCTTTCCTTCGCGCTGTAGTGCCTTCTGACACTGCAGCCGTACCAGCAGTGTCAGCCGGTATCGCAGCGCCTGCCCTGGCCGGCATCGCAGCGCCCGCCTGGGCCTGTGGCGCCATGATGGCTGACGGCGGAGACTGCAGGTTCAACAAGTGCATGGCATCGTGCGCAGTGATCCATGCATCGTCCACGATCCGTTCGAACAGTTTCAATGGGAGGCCGGCATCTGGGTAGGTATGGCTTAGCTTGGTATGCACCTCGTGCAACGCCAATCCAAAATCCGAAAGCCGCTCCATGATTTTTTCTACAACCGCGCAATCATGAGCGTTGAGTGCTTTGCCATCATCCATTATGCCCTTCGCCAAAGAGAGGGCGCGAAGAGCTTCTTGAACGGCGCTTGCCATCAGCTGCACCACTCCATTTCGACCGACGAGGAGTTCCTTCAAATCTGGCTCGAACCTGCTCGCCCGCAGTTCAATCTTGGCCCGCGCAAGACCGATCCGCTCACGGACCAGCCAGATCCTGACACTCAGTACCGAGCCGGCACGCAGCCGCAGTGCGCACCGCTCGGCTTCCCGCATCACGGGCGTTCCACTGGATAGGCTAGCGGTGGCAGCGCAGGCGGATCGCTGCCGTTCGGAGCGCCATGCCTTTTTTTCCCACCACTTAATTGCCGCCGTATGGTGGTTCTCCACATTTAAAATCAACAGCTCCTGCCGGTCCGCCTGGGAGTAGGAGTAGAGTTTATCGACCATACCTGCCGCTTTCTTGGTCTTTTTGTCCAATTTCGTGATCGTCGACAGGCCAAGTTTGTCTACTTCATTCGCGGCGTCGCACACGATCTGGCAACATCTACGCACCTTGTCGTCTGGCATAATTGTCTGCGCCTCAGCCGCAGGCAGGCTAGCGCGGTACTCCAGAATTGCTGAGGCTGCATCGACGACCCGACTGATCAGCTCCACCGCCTCCTCGGGGACGTCGGTTTTCCTGGCCGCAGCCTCGCAATCAGTCAGTTGTTGAACAAGACTGTTCATTCTGAGCTGTGTCGGACTGATATCTTCATTTGACGATGAGCTGGTGCCTTCCACCTGCGCGGTTGATAGTTGGCTACCGACCGGCGCCATGGCTTCGCCCTCAGACATGGAGGGAGAACCGCGCCGCCTTGCGGCTGCGCCACGTGGCGCTACGGTTCCGCGTGGTGGCGCAGCGGCTCCACGTGGCGGTGCGTTCAGGATTTGATCTTCGCCAATCGAGGCGCCTGGCAGACTTTCGCGGGCATCGCCTGGACCGCGCGCAACTGGAAGGGAGGAGGGCCTCCTATCGGCGTCCCCAGAGCGCATCTGCTCCACAACGGAATCGAATGACTGTCCACCTTCTCCCGCAGCAAGACTTGATTGCGAAAGGGAACTGCTCGCCCGCCCCGCGCGGCTGGCTCCAGTTTCAGCCTGCGATTTCCGTGGTCGGCCAATGCCCTTCATATTGCGTCTCCGTAGTAGGCGAGAATGTGCTGCTATTGTGCTGGCGGCTGACGAGACCAGCGGCATCTTTCGGTTAACGTCACGGTCAGCCAGACCCGCGACGGCGTAATGTTCCCGCCAAAGTGCTTCTCAGTAGCAGGCCAAGATTGGCCCGAGCTCACAGGACTTTCGCAACGTTGCCATCGATGTCCTGAGATTATCAGCGCTTCAGTCCGCCGATTTCCAGGAACAGCGAATGAAATCAGACCAACTCGGCTAGCTCCCCTTCCTAGACACGTGCCTGACGATTTTATTGAGGCGTCACTCCTCTCGTTCGCCACCGACAAAGTCACACATTTGCTTCAGAGAAGCGTGTGCGTTGCGTATCGCGCGGGAAACCATTTCGATCTATAGTTACAAAAAGTGTCGAGACGGGACCTTTGGATCCGAAGGTCAGGCACGGCCGGCCTAGATAGACCGCTTGGCTGACGATTAGCTGACGATGGGAGTTCTCACGAACAGGGCAAGAAAATCCGACCGCTTCAAGCTTTCGATATGGTGAGAAGAGGATCCGCACCGGCCTCCCAAAGCCGGCAGACCATCCCATGTTCGTACGGTCGCCGACCTTCTCGAAGCCATGAGCTCACCGCGCCGGGCCGTGATGTGCAGGCGAGAGAATGGTGATGCAAAGACCGAGTTCCTGCTCGTTGCGTGCGCCCGTGGAGCCAGCAAGAATACGGTCATTGCGGTCATGCAGCACGTGGACCGTGTCTCCTGTTCGACACCACAGCATCGAGGATGCAAACGAGCTGCTGCGGCTGCCATTCGGTCGCGGCATGCGTGGACGGCGGGATTGGCCGAACAGCCGAGATCGTGGTCGACTGTTCGATGCGAGAGCAACATCCTGCAGAGCATACGTTTTTGCGCAGGCCGGTTTTTGTCAAAAGCCGTCAGGTTCTCGAAAGCTCCCGCCCTTAGCTTGATCGAGGTTAACCTTTAACACGTCGCCGCCAATGGCAAATGCCGGAGTACCTGATGATAGCAGCAATTGGGAGTGGAGTTGGCAACCTCGGGACTTCCTTGATCCGAAAGGGCCATGGGGATTCGAAATCCGAGCATTCTGGTGATGGCAAGCCGGCTGGTGGGAATGATGGCAAGCCAGCTGGTGGGAATGATGGCAAGCCAGCTGGCGGGAACGATCGGGCGGATAACCGGACCGTTTCAAATGATCAACTTCAAGACAACTCACAGTCTGCAGCACAAAGTGAAGCCTTCCAAAGTATCCTGCGATCGTTCGCGTTCCAATTCGCGAACGATGCGATGGCTGAGGCCGATGAAGCTTTGGATGACACAGAAGATGCCTGACGCGGGAAAATCCGGCGTGAGGTCATACAGGCCGTTATTGACGGCACAACTCCAACAGAAAAAGGAATGATCATGGCTGCAGTTGATAATAATAAAAAATCAGGCAATACCAATACCAGTAGCGCCGGCAATACCGATAAAACTAACAGTGGCACTCCCGGCAATACAAGCGGAGCTGATGCTACTGCTTTTCAGGCGCAAGTGCAGGAACTAACCAATGTTAGCTTGGAGGCGACGAAAAGGAGTGTCCAGTTGCGCACTCTAACGACCAATCTCCAGACCATCAAGAAGGCCGCCGACGAACGCGTTTCGTAATGTCGGAAGCGGGTTTTAGACTGCCCCCTAGCGCGTCTCCTTATTGACGCGACGTAGTCCCGAAATGAGCCGCATGGCAATTGCCATGCGGCTTCTATCCTGTTTGAGAGATGCTCTGTGGATGACGCCGTTTCCCTCCGTTTCGAAGTGCGTTCGGGGCACTATTGCGGTCTGACCGGCAAGACGGATCTTCAAAAGTGTTTAATCGGCAGCGGCTTCGATGCCGATTTGGTCTTTGTCGAGCAGGGACTGGCACCGCATCACCTTCGTGTAACTCTTCTTGGCAAGTCGATCGAACTGGAGGCGCTTGCACCCGGACTCAGTATCGAGGGCAACCGGAATATCGCCGCAGGCCAGTCCGTTGTTGTGCCCCTTCCTGTCGTCCTGCTCGTAGGCGAGATGTCCATTGCTTTGTCCGTGCAGGATGCAGAGCCGCCTGGTTCGACCGGCATACCGCGCCTACCGATCGGTGTGCTCGCCATGGTCATAATCAGCTCACTCGGGATCGGCGCGCTTTCAGGCACGATCTCCTATCTTGGCAATGCAAGTGGATCGAGCCCCAATTCACTTCGGGCTGAAGTCGCGTCCAGAACGATCAGTCACCGCGCTGACAATGAACTTACGGAGGCAGCGGCCCAAGAGCTGCAGGAGGAAGTCGATCGAGCGGGTCTTCTCGACGTCAAGATTGGGTCGGCAAAGGGTGTTGTGACCGCCGAAGGCACCGTCACGTCTGAATCGGTCATCAGCTGGCAGAAGCTTCAGCAATCGTTCGATCGTCGCACCAAGGGTACTCTAACACTGGTGAACGGAGTGCTCATCAAAGAGGAGAAGGCGCCATCCGCAATCGCGGTCGAAGCTGTGTGGCATGGGGTCCAACCATATATTGTCATCGACAGCGAGAAGTATTTTGTCGGCGCCATTTTGGCTGATGGATGGGTGGTCGATCGTATTGAGGACAGCCGTGTGCTGCTGAGCAGGAATGGCCGCATTGCTGCTCTCCAATATTGAAAGCTCGCAGGCCCCATCAAGCAGCACTCTATGGCCAGCCAAACATCCTGTCGCGCTCGGTGCTGACAAGCTGGCTGCGTTGGAAACATTTGCTGCCCAGCCATTTCGCGCCTGCTTGTGGCTCTCATGCAGGGTCACGCGCTGGCCAAGGCTGAGGCGCCTTCGGAGTTCGAAAGCCACGTTTCATGGCGTAACAGCAGAGTAAGTCTCAACCGATTGCAAAGGTGTCTCGATGGCCAACGTCCTGCGTGACTTCATCAAGCGTGCGCCGGCCAGCCCGGATTTAATGGTTGCGTTGATGCTGCTTCTGGCTGTCGCGATGATGGTCATGCCTATCCCGGTCGTGGTGGTCGACGCCCTGATAGGATTCAATATGGGGTTGGCCATACTGCTGATGATGGTTGCCCTGTATGTCAGTACTCCACTTGATTTTTCCTCTTTGCCCGGCGTTATTTTGATTTCCACTGTATTCCGTCTCGCGCTCACGGTCGCAACGACGCGACTGATCCTGGCCGAGGGGGAGGCCGGCAGCATTATTCATACTTTTGGCGATTTCGTCATTTCAGGCAATATCGTGGTGGGTTTCGTCATATTTCTGGTCGTCACCATGGTGCAATTCATGGTCCTCGCGAAGGGTGCCGAACGGGTGGCAGAAGTGGCGGCGCGTTTCACGCTGGATGCTCTGCCGGGCAAGCAAATGGCGGTCGACGCAGAGCTACGCAACGGCCACATCGATGCCAACGAATCCCGCCGGCGGCGCGCCGAATTGGAGAAGGAAAGCCAACTCTATGGCGCGATGGACGGCGCGATGAAATTTGTGAAGGGCGATTCCATCGCCGGGCTGGTGGTTATCTGCATCAACATGCTGGGTGGAATTTCGATCGGCCTGCTCTCCAAGGGCATGTCCTTCGGCGAGGTACTGCATCACTATACTCTGCTGACGATAGGCGATGCATTGATATCGCAGATTCCGGCCCTTCTGCTCTCCATTACTGCGGCGACCATCGTCACCCGTGTGACTGGGACGGCGAGGATCAACCTCGGTACCGAAATGGTCAGTCAGCTCACGGCCAGTACTCGAGCCTTGCGGCTGGCGGCCGGCGTCCTGGTCGTGATGGGGTTCGTTCCTGGGTTTCCCCTCCCCGTCTTTCTGATGCTGGCCGCAGTGTTCGCTGCGGTAAGCATTGTCAAGGCTGATGTGCTGGGCGCCGGCACTGCCGATGCGAAAGATGGAACTGCAGCGGAGCCTAAGCAAGCCGCGCCTGCGAAGGAATTCCCGATCGCATTTTTTTTAGCGCCAAATCTTATGCAGGCGATCGATCAAGCCGAATTGCAAAAACATATTGGGCGCGTTTCGCTCCTGGTCACAGCCGATCTGGGCATTATCGTTCCCCGCATCCCTGTCTTGATTGACGAGCAGCTGCCTACATCGCAATTCCGGATAGATGTCGAGGGCGTGCCAGTCGAACAGGACGCGATAGATCCAAGCCAGATGACGCTCCGAGCCGATGTAGCGCACGTCGACTCGAGCGGTATCCCCCTTAGACGTGAGCCGAAAACGGACAGACTCCCGGTCGAACATACCCCTGCACAGGCCCTTACGGGCGCCGGCACAGAGCATCGGGCTCCGGAAGAACTCCTCGCCTTGCGCGTCCATGCAGCGTTGACCCGCTACGCACCGCGATTGGTGGGCATCCAAGAGACCCGACATTTCCTGGGTCGAATGGAGCAGGAATATTCTGAGCTTGTGAAAGAGGTGCTGCGCACGACGCCGATTCCTCGGATTGCCGATGTTCTGCGCCGCCTCCTGGAGGAAGGTATACCAATCCGCCACACCCGTCTCGTGTTGGAGGCATTGGCCGAATGGAGCGAGCGTGAGCAAAACGTTGCCCTGCTGACGGAATATGTCCGTTCTGGTTTGAAGCGACAGATCTGCCACCGCCATGCCAACACGGAGGGCATCGTGTCCGCCTTGGTCGTCGAGCGCGAGAGCGAGGATGTGATGCGTGGCGCGGTTCGAGATTCGGATGCAGGCCCCTATCTCGCACTGGAGGATCGGCAAAGCGAAGCGATGCTATCACAGATACGTCAGGTCCTTTCGAACGCAGAACCGGGTCAAACCCGCCCTATTCTGTTGACGTCAATGGATGTCCGACGTTTCGTCCGCGGCTTTCTGACGCGAAACGGGATCGATCTCGCCGTGCTGTCTTATCAAGACCTCGCCTCCGACTTTACAATTCGCCCCGCAGGATCCGTCAAACTCCCGCACGGATCGAACAGCGGATTGTTAGAGTAGTTCCACCTTTCCTAACTGAACGCCACGCGCCTCCCTGATAACCGAGAGATAATATGAATAGTAATACAGTTTCTCCATCGCCTATGTTTCTGCGCCGGAACTCACTTCTTTTTGCCGTACTCGCCATTCTGCCTTTGGGCGGTTGCGCCAGCTGGCAAAAGCCGGCTCTTTCCGTGCAGGAGACATCTTCCCCCGAGTTGCTCAGCGCCGATCAAATCGATCCGGCTATGCGCGAACGCATTTTGCGCGAAGTTGGTCAGGATGTTCAAGAGCGGGCTTTGCGGGATGAGGTGAAGCAGCACCCGGACAATGTTGATGCGGCGATACGACTTACAAATGCCTTGGTGGGCCAGAAGCGCCCGCACGAAGCGGTTGAGGTGCTCGACAGCGTCTTGGTTGCAGCCCCAGGAAACGTACGTGCATTGAATGCGAAGGGCGTGATTTTGGACATTGAGGGGCGGCATGACGCGGCACAGGCCCTGTATCGGCGAGCTCTCGAAAACGAGCCAGGCAATCAGATGGTGCAGCATAACTTCAATCTGTCGCTTGCCTTTAACGGCAAGTCCGAACAACCAAGGTTAGCACGATCGCAATAGGTGGGCACAGCGCATGTGCAGCCTATTCCCCGGCTCGAGACGCGCTCGGCTCCCATCATAGATGGCCTCTGAAGAGAGCCATATCTGCGCAAAGCTGTTGCTCCAGATCTGGCCGGCAGAGGTCGGCAGGAGAGCCGGATGACATCACGCGGCCACCCGCAAGGCCACCCGCCTCGCTTCGTTGCCAGAGCGCCCTCTCCCTCGCCGGTCACCGTCTCGCAATGCGGCGACCTGGCTTAAGGCGGTCGACCGAGCGCCCGATGCAGTAGCCATGAATACGTAACGCAGCGATGGACCCGCCGGAGCGTGTCGCGCTTGTGCTGGCCGTCCCTGCCATTACAGCACGGTGATTGTAGCTGGATCCTATTCTAGAGGCATCGATGGTGTGGATGCCTTCGATCCAAACAATCGATTTGTTGAATTCGTCCGCCTGAGGAAATTAGCTGCGGCGATCCGACTTCCGACGCCTGCAGGCGCAAAACCAACAGCGTGAGCGCTGCGGGTCCGGAGGCAGGCTGCAAAGTGCAATCACCAGCGCTGATAAGCGGCAAGTGAAGAATGTATCGCTCGGGCGACTCCTGTGTTGTGCACGGTTGCCCCGCGAGGTGAACTGTAGCAGCTTGGCAGCTCAGCGTTCACGAAAGGAGAAAAGATTTGGGGCCAAGCAAAGACCGGCTTTTTTGATTGTCTTGCTGTATCGCTATGGTGGGGCGGGCGCGACCGCTCCCATAATTCAATACGCTGCCTTTAGCGATGGACGATGACGGGATGCGTCGCCGAGACTTCAATGGTGGAGGAGCAGCGCACCGTCGATCCATTTGCTTTCAGCGGCAACCGCCACTATGTAGCGACACTTCGCCCAACTGTGTTTCAAGCTGCCCGGAGAAGTTTATGACAGAAGAACCCCACAAGACCGACATCCTCATCGAGCTCACTGCCGATGTTGTATCAGCCTACGTCTCCAACAACCCCGTCCCGGCGGGGGAGCTTCCTGCCCTGATCGCCCAAGTGCACGGGGCTCTAAACGGCACGGCCGGACTCATACCGGCAGAAGAGCCTGTGCCTGTAAAAAAACCTGCTGTCCCGATCAAAAAGTCGATCGAACCGGACTACATCATTAGCCTTGAAGACGGCAAGAAATTCAAATCGCTAAAGCGCCATCTGGCGACGCACTATGGTCTGACCCCAGACGAATATCGCGCCAAATGGGGTCTGCCGTCGGATTATCCCATGGTGGCGCCGAATTACGCCGCTGCGCGCTCCGCCTTGGCCAAGACCATGGGACTCGGCCGCAAACCGAAAGAGCCGGAAGCCCCAGCCACGGCGCCGGCGAAACGGACCCGCAAGAAGGTCGCAGCCTAAATCCGTATCAACAGTCGTTCGGACGCGCAGCAGCCGTAGGCCCAATCTGCGCGGAATCAAAGGGCGGGGATGAGCCCCGCCTTTCCCGTCCAAGAGCCTCATTTCCAGAGTAATTCATGATGGCTCCAGCAATCCCTGCCGCGGCATTAACTTGCATGCTCCGGCCCGGGTTTCGAGCCGTCAATGCGTTCCGGCGATGACGAACCTTGCCAAGGCTTTCCCGGACCGTTAGCCAGCCTTGCTGAGGCTGCCTGCAGAGGACTTTCCCGTGCGGCGATCCTGTTCCACCTCGTAGTTGATCTTCTGGCCCTCATTAAGGGTCGACAGGCCCGCTCGTTCAACAGCGGAAATGTGGACAAAGACATCCTGACCGCCGTTGTCAGGCTGAATAAAACCAAAACCCTTCGTGCTGTTGAACCACTTCACCGTTCCAGTCGCCATATCCATTCCTTTGTAATAAGTCGCAACTTAGGCAGGCCATTCACGCCAGCCTGATTTGTACACGAGACTTTAGGCGCAGCAAAATCGGAAAATTGCAAGGCCCACTCGATCGCCTGATCTCCAGCAGCAACTGCAACATATGCGAGGCGCGTGCCAGACGAGGCGTATGCCAGACGTTTCGTCGTGCGCTGTCGCTCGAACGTTGACAGAAACAATGACACACCTTGCAAACTCGGCACATCTTGTGGACGTGCTCGGGTCGCTTCTCGACTGCGATACCCGCTCCTGACCGGGTATCGTCGGCCAAAATGAGGGTTTTTGTCATGTGCCGCCAGACCGAAAGATCAGGCGCGCAGCGACCTGCACACTCAAACCGGAACCCGCGAACCTCGATTAGCTTCTGCCTGCTCCGAAGGGCGGTAGCCTGCTCTGAGGCGGGCCACTGTCGGGTTGAAAACCAACTGTCGGGTTCGGAACCCCAGATTGTCGGCAAGGTACGCGCCGCCCACTGGTTGGCCAAAGGGGCACTGGCTCCTGATCCTGCCGCCATGCTCGCCCGATCTCAACCCGATCAAGACAGGTCTGCTCAAAACTCAAGGCGCGGCTGCGGAAGAAGGCGGCCAAAACTTTCGACGCTCTCTGCGGAACTCTCGGCGATATCTGCCAGCTGTTGGAGCCAAATCAAAAACCATTAATTGCGACAGGTGATTTTATGACATTCATTGCGAAGAGGCCAGAATGAACAGCGGAAGAGAGTAGCAGCTCTCTGGTCGCGGCGAGGTGGATCGTCGACACGATCGGCACCTCGCCCGTGCGGGGATCGCACCGCAGCCAGCACCAGAGCCAGACCTTGACCGCTTGCCTTGCTCAGGCGCCACAACAACGAGTGGCTGGAGCAGATCCACGTGAACTCAGCGATATCGATCAGACGATGCTTACCCTCATGAAAGCCGATCCCGACGCTGTCCAGCGCCGCGAAATCCTGACCAGCATATGGCGCATCGGATGCCACCGCCTGCACACTCACCATCGACATGCCGGAACTCGGAACCAAAGGCCGCAAGCCTCGCCGGCCTCGGCAAAATGGAGCGGCCGCGCCTTCATCCGGGGCGGCCGGGCCAATGTTCGCCAGGCCCTCTACATGCCCGGCCTTCGCCCTGCGCTTCAACCCCGACCTCAAGGCAAAATACCAGGCGCTAAAGGCGGCAGGCAAACCCGCAAAGGTCATCATCTTGTTGCGAAAGCTCCTCATCCTAGCAAACGCTCTCCTCAAGGCGCAGCGAAAATGGCCCCTAAAACCCTTGACCGAAACGGATACCTTAGCCTTTCAGGTGAGGCGGGCCGAGATAGACCAACCGCGGGTTTAACTTCGCGAGTTTAAGCTGATTATGCCGATGCAACTCTAGCGCCTGCGCGACCGTTTTAGCTTCCATCAACAAGGCGGCAGGGTGGGAGGAAGTACCCTCCCCTGCCGCGAACAAGCTTTGGACAAAGCCCCGCCTTGTCCGTAATGTGATCGGGAGGCCGGGGCGCGGCGGTGCTCAGCGGATGTGACGCGCGAGATCTGCGACCCTACCCATCAGCACTTCCATCGGTCCTCGCTGGAAGACGCGCAGCCAAAGCACCGCAAAAGTGCTGATAACCACAACGAAGCCAAAGAGCGTGGACAGGCTCTCGTCTTTGAAAATGTTTATCTTCATAAGATAGGCTATTCCCGCAATGTGCAGCACATAGGCCGTCAAAGACATCGAGCCGACTGCGATTATTGGCCAGACCAGCTTTCGCAGACGCGGGAGCGCATCCACAGCGAGCATGCAAGCCGCCAAGATGATCATTGCGCAACCGGTGCTGCCCACGATCGAAAGCGTCGTTTCGCTATGAGGTGCGGCTATCCATGACGACTTGACTATAAATGACGACTTGGAAGGCTCAAAAGCGCCGTCAACGTCAGACCACCACAAGGAGGTTTCAGTCAAAGCGCGGGAACTCAGCGCGAGCAAGGATCCCCCATGGCCCAACACGGCCAGCCCGACCCCCGCCAGACCAAGGCGCCAATGCGCTGCTAGCGTATTAAGATTAAGGCGCGCGATGGCCATGCCAGCGATGAGGAAAGGAACCCAGGTCACCGCGGGATAGTAGCCGTTGACCATGAGGTTGAAGACCGGGTCGAGGAGGTTGGGGGCAACCGACAGAAGGGAGGAACGGACTTGCGGGAGAACTAATGCCGTAGCGGCAGCGATCAAGCCCAGCTGATATGCGCTGAGCCGATGGAGCGGCAATACCAACAAGAAGCAAATTCCGTAGTATTCTAGGATGACTTCGACCTGGGTACCGAGGCAGCCCAGGATTGAGCCAAGCGCGAGCAAAACAAGGGCACGAATTGCGACTCTGGCGATGGCCTGTCTACCGGCTATCCCCGACTTCGGCGCCTTGCGACCTGTAATCAGGAGGATTGAAAAACCGGCCAATACGGCAAACAGGGCCGACGGCCGCCCATGGGTTAGTTCCATCAGAAACCCGACTAGTCCTCCTTCGCCGGGGTCGGGACCGAGATGGGCGGCATACATCCCGAAGACAGCCAGGCCCCGAGCGAGGTCGATGCCGACCAGCCGATCTACTACCGACCCATTCCTAGCGTCGGCAACCGGTGCCTTCATTACCATGGTAGATTCCCTTGTTGGGTGTGTGGATCGCGGGAGCCGCGATAGGAGAGCCGGTCGGCTGCTGCCGTCGCCTCGTGAAAGGGTTCAAAACATCGCGCCATCTGGCGCATCGAGCCGGCGACAGAGCTGTTCAGCCATTAGCCTGGGGTAAGAACAACAGATCGGCTCACAAAGCCTGTGTCACGGACCTGAAAAGTGGTGTCGCGGAACCGTCGTTTTTTGCATGATGGCTAAGCCGAGAGATCCACTGCACCGACGAGAGACTCAGCGACGTTGGATATCCGATCAGTACGCCGCGGCTCCGCCGGTGACGATCACCCCGGGTGTCAAGGCCAGGGCGTAAACCTGCCATAATCTGTGGTGGTGCGCCCGCGACCAATCCGTTCGACAAAGCTCGGCGCATGGTCGAGCCAATCATATTCTTCCATGTGGCTGTTGCCTGAAAAACCGAAGACGCCGTTCGCTGGTCCAGCTGTTCCAGACCTCGGCCTGCGTCGGTCGTTAGAACCGGCGCGCCTGTTTCCCAAATCAATTTGCTGATGCAGCCGCCGGGGGTCACATTGAGCAAAAGTGCCGAGGTCAGGACGGGTTTCATAGGGGCTCTTCGTTTGGCTTTGTTAACGACCCCTTTCTTGCAAGTTGTAGCTGACAGCAGCCTGAAAGCTCCCCAAATAATTCGCTGCCGCCGGTTCAGCCTATTGTCAGCTTCGACCAATAAGATGGGAGCCTTGCCCTCATACCGGAGCTCGGCAGCATGATGCGAATACTGCTCACTGAAGACGATAAGGACCTTGGAAGTGCTATGCACGATCATTTGGTGGCTGGTGGCCACGCGGTCGACTGGGCCAAGAACCTGTCCGAAGCGCGCGATTATGCAGCTGTGGTCGGCTACGACCTTATTTTGCTCGACGTTCACCTGCCGGACGGCAATGGGATCGACTATCTGCGGGAGCTGATCAAGGAACTTGAATCGGCACCGGTCATCATTCTGACAGCCTGCGATCGGATTTCGCATCGCATCGAGGGCTTCAACGCTGGAGCCGACGACTATTTGGTCAAGCCGTTCGATCTGGGGGAACTCTCAGCGCGTATCCATGCAGTGGCACGTCGCCATGGGCATTTTCCGGAGCCGCAATTTTCGGTTGGGACGCTTTCCATACAGGCAGCCGAGCGACGCCTCTTCCGCGACGGGCAGGAGGTCTACCTGACTTGACGCGGATGGGCGGTGCTCGACTACCGTCTGCCCCAGCCCTGCACGGTCGTTTCAAAAGGGAAGATCGTGGACGCGCTTTTCGGCAGACGGCGCTGATTCATACTCTAAAAGAAAATTCGGCTTCCAGTTGCCTTGGCCATGACCGATGTTTGGAGTGCCGGGGCAGATTCGCACCCGGGACGGGCGCGTGCTTTTGTCTTGGTCCAAACATCGCTAACATGGTTATCCAGCGGATCGGTGGCAGTCTAGAGCTTGCATGGATTGACATTTGATCGCGGCATCGCTCGCTCTCATGGTGACCGTCTCCTTGCCCTGCAAGATCCGCACTCATTTACAGATCACATCGCCTCCCGAACCCAGGCCCTGGCCCTGGCCCTGGCTGGAAACCCTTAACGCCGGCCCGCTCAGACACCTACGCCACGCTCCACGCTGGAACGATGGTGTATTGACCACGGGTGGCGCCGGTGGCATACGCGACGATAAACCCGCCAGGCGTTAGGCATAAGCGCCGAGGAACCCCGTGGACTACCGCCGCGTGCAGCTTGCCTGCGGCAATCTCGTGCTTTGCGAGGCCGATAACTGGTACGTCCCATCGAGCCTCACACCTCAGATGAACCGGCTGCTCGGCTGGCACGCTTACCGCCCTCGTAGACAAGCTCGTTGCTATGAGCCATGTGTAACCGATGCCACCAAGAAACACTACGCTCTTGTCGGGCGCCGAATAGATCGTACGATCCGCCCCTAAAGCGACGGTCGACAATGAGGAATGATAGTGTGCAGCGATTCACTCGGAAGTCCTTAGTTTTGCCGCAACGGCGAGCAGCTGCGAGGAGAAAGTTCTTGCCGGCTGCCATCGTCGGCAACAGCGCATGACGATCGGCGATGGGGGTATTCTGCATGGGTCTACTCCGTAAGTGCCAAAAGACGCGAATTAGGCGCGTGATCAGCAGGCAAGCTCTATCGACGCACCCAACGGATTGGAGCCGAGATCGACGGGCTAATAAGGCCTTCTTGGTCCTCGGCAGAGAACACGGCCGGGACAGGGGATCACAAACACTTGACCGTTCCAGACCCTGGCAGTGGCGCATCGATTGACCGTTGGCTCTGTTCGTGGGCACCGAAAATAGGGCCTTCTTGGTCCTCGGCTGAGAATATGGCCCGGACGGGGGATAACAAACACTTGACCGTTCCAGACTCTGGCAGTGGCGCATCGATTGACCGTCGACTCTGTTCGCGAGCGCCGAAAATACGGACGACCCCTATGGTCAAAGTGCACTTCTGACCTGCTAGGCACTGTTCGATAACTGGAGGCACCCGCTACGGTGCCCTCGTATTTAAGACACCTGTCAGTTTCAAGCCTGGACATTGACGCGTGGCGCGGCTGCCATTCGTTGACCGCCACGTCGAATTGCCCGCCAACCAGTGTACAGCCGCCGGTGGTCACATTGAGCAAAAGTGCTGAGATCAGGAGGGGTTTCATAAGGCCTCTTCGTTTGGCTTTGTTAACGACCCCTTTCTTGCAATTGTAGCTGACAGCAGCCTGAAAGCCGCCAGATATTCGCTGGCGCCGGTTCAGCCTACTGTCAGCTTCGATCAATAAGGCAGGAGCCTTGCCCTCATACCGGAGCTCGGCAGCCTGATGCGAATACTGCTCATTGAAGACGACGACGACCTTAGAAGTGCTGTGCGCGATCATTTGGTGGCTGGTGGCCACGCGGTCGACTGGGCCAAGAACCTGTCCGGAGCGCGCGCTCATGCAGCTGTGGCCGGCTACGACCTTATTTTGCTCGACGTTCACCTGCCGGACGGCAATGGCATCGACTATCTGCGGGAGCTGATCAAGGGGCTTGATACAACGCCGGTCATCATTCTGACAGCCCGCGATCGGATTTCGCATCGCATCGAGGGGCTCAACGCTGGCGCCGACGACTATTTGGTCAAGCCGTTCGATCTGGGGGAACTCTCGGCACGCATCCGTGCAGTGGCACGTCGCCAAGGGCATTTTCCGGAGCCGCAATTTTCGGTTGGGACGCTTTCCATACAGGCAGCCGAGCGACGCCTCTTCCGCGACGGGCAGGAGGTCTCCCTGTCTGGACGCGAATGGGCGGTGCTCGACTGCCTTCTACGCCAGCCCGGTTCGGTCGTTTCAAAGGGGAAGATCGAGCACGCGCTTTATTCATTCAATTCGGAGTTCGAGAGCAACACAGTGGAGGTTTATGTCAGCCGGCTCCGCAAGAAGATCGGCGGGGATAGAATAGCAACCGTGCGTGGCTTCGGATACAGGCTCGTGGTCACATGACGAACTCGAACAGCATGACGAGAAAGCTGATATCGTGGTTAGGCGGGGCAACGCTCCTGGTTTGGATCGCCGCCCCAACCATTGCTGCGTTCATTTTTTGCAATAATGTAAACGAAAGTTCGGATGACTTGCTCCAGGCGAGCGCAAAGTACAGACAACCAGAGCTGATCAAGGTCTTGAATGGAAAACACGTTGATCAATACAATAACCACTTGCCAACTTACGAAAAGTACTTGACCTATCGTGAGCAGGTTATTAATAAGTACGGGGTAGTGCTTATTTCTGAACCGGAAGAGGGTCAGCAGCCCTTCCCTGATGCTCCCCTGAGTAACGGCTTTTGGGGAAACGCTGATTACCGCGTCTACACAGAGCAGATCCAAGACGGCGTGTATCATCAGTTGGCCGAACCGCTTGATGGCCGCCGTACCACAATCGCGAAGGGCGCACTTTTTGTCTTCCTTCCGACACTCGTGCTCCTGCCCTTTAGCTTAGCTGTTTGGTGGATCGTGATCCGGCGCTCGCTGCGGCCAATCGAGGTACTGCGACAGCAGATCGGATCGCGCGACGGCGGCAATCTGTCACCAATGGACTTGAGCGATTTCCCGGCAGAGTTGGCTCCAATCGCGGCATCCGTCAATCGGCTTCTCGATCGTCTGCGGGCGGCTCTCGAGGCCGAACGCGAGTTCGCCGCAAACAGTGCGCATGAACTGCGCACGCCGATCGCAGGTTCAATCGCTCAGATGCAGAGATTAGTGGCCGAGCTCCCCAATGGGTCGGCCAAAATGCGTGCGCGCGGCATCGAGCAAGCGCTGTCGAGCCTTGGCCGCCTTGTCGAAAAAGTGCTTCAGCTCGCTCAAGCTGAATCGGGGGTTGGCATGGCGGATCACGCGATCGATCTTGTCCGATCGGTTCGGCTGGAAATCGACGACCTGAGGAAAAAGCCGCAATATGCCGGACGCCTGCATCTTAACGTCGACGGCTGCCCCACTTTGATGCGCAAAGTGGATGTCGATGCGTTTGGGATCCTCCTTCGTAACCTGATCGAGAATGCGCTGATACATGGACTGGCCACTGTTCCGACAACAGTTTCCGTCCAAACTGATGGAACCATCGCTATTGCAAACGCCGGACCGGTGGTGCCCCTCCCCGACCTCGAAGGGCTTACAAAGCGATTTAGTCGTGGTGCTACTCCTGCTGCGGGCTCAGGCCTTGGTCTACATATCGCTAACATGGTTATCCAGCGGATCGGTGGCAGTCTAGAGCTTGCGTCGCCCGCCCGCGGTCGCAATGATGGTTTCGAGGCGATCATACGAATTCCTCAATGACACCGGTGAATTCGACGACAGTTGGACACAGGGCGGATTGCTGGCAAGGCTGCTGACATGGCGAACTGTACGGCAGTATGTATACGGCGTAGAAATCGTACTTCACACAACGCATTTCGGCCGCGGCAATCAATGCCGCTATCATCGTCTGAGCAGTTCGATCGAAGCGACACGACATGATCGGCAAAATCGAAGGCTCCGCCTCACCGCTCGCTCGATTTCGCCCGGGGAGAAAAAAGGCCATCCGAGAAAGTGCAAGCCGCCGCGCAAAGGCGACGTGTCCAATTGTCTGGGTGCCCCTGTGCGCCGGCCCGATCGGGTTGGCGCAGGTCCAGTAAGGACCCGGACCAACCATTCCATTTAGACGACCGGCAGGTTTTAATCGGCGTCCGGATCGCCGTCCCAAAATGCCCCAAGTATACGGCTAGAAAGGCTGCCAACGATCGAGCTTTGGTCGGAGGCGTGCTTGTCAGCGTCTTGGGTGCTTGACCGGCCTTTGCAATGGCCATCGCCATCGCAAGTATCGTGCGTGGCCAGTGAGACCGCAATTTCATCAGCCTGGAGCCGACCGTACCGGTGCTTTTTCCTGATTTAGGGATTTTCGTTTTCCTCTTGGATCATCACGGGTTTGGAGAGGATCTGGTGTTAAGTGCCATTTCGGAGCGCCGGCGAACCGCCCGAAATTAATGTGGTCGAGTCATGAAGCCTCCCGAATGCGTTAAACGAGACCCTTTATGGCGGCCCTGGCTGACAACAGTCTGAAAGCTGCAAGCGGCATGCGAAAATGGGGCGATCCTGAATGACGACAGATGCTATCAACATGAAAGAGGCTCGCCCTGAAAGCTGAGCACGCTTTATGCTCAGGGTGCTGACAAGGCCAAAGCAGCGTAAGTGCGTAGTGAAATCCAAGGTCCACATGGGTCGTCGCGCGTCCCGTGCGCCTGGGAAGGCGCCGGCCCGGCCAAGCTTTCCCAGATCGTCCGCATGATGCTTCGCTGAGCGTCAATGGACGTTGGCGCGAGACCAAGGCGTCGTGCGTTGCAATCCGGACGGTCCAGGGTATCAGGAGTTTCACGGCCTCGGCCCGCTTGGCTGGCCACAGTTGAAGCTCCAACGTACCGGCTGGCACCGGGAAATTGGGCTCTGCGCTGCCTCAACGCTGGTGGCACGGTCAATGCTGCCTACCGATGGGGCCGCCCATGCCGTGATGCTGTCGGTCGACGTTCGCAAACCAGACCCTCGCGAGACCCAGCGAAGGGGCTCGCCGGTACGACGAGGGACCTTACCTCTTTATGCGCGGCATCATTATCGAGGATGACATGTTGCCTTACACGTCGTCCCTCGCGCTCGGGTCTTTGTGGGGCGGATGAAGTCCTGATCGCGGTGGCACTGCTGCATGTTTGCGTAAGACCCATCCAGTCACGATCGCGCTGTCCTTCGATGTCGCGGTGCTGATAGGCGGGCAGATCGGTGTGCGCGGCGCCCGCCAAAGGATCGTCGTCACGCCGGAGGAGGCGAGCGTCATAGCCGGCGCGCCGGCGAAAGGCGCTTTCTGTCGGATGCCCGACAATGTCGGATATCGCAAGTATCAAGGTTGGATCAAACCTTGCGAATCGGGGCTTTCTTACTTGGCACGGGGCATGCTCAGGTATCCGCAAACACCCAATGGATAACGAGCAGACTTCCCATGGCCTCACCATGCCGAAAGTTTCCCGGACGCATCCAAAGATGAGGCTCGCGTCAGGCCCAGCAACACGCTGACGGCTCATGTGGCTCGGCGTCGCGTGCCGATCCACTTTCTCCCAATAGGCGTTCGGGAGACATAGATCCTTCAAAATGAGGAACAGATCACTTTGCCAGGAACGCAGCCCATAACCCCACTCTCCCTATCAGAACTACCAAGCAAGCCCCGCACTCATGGGCTTCGCAGGACGTCCGTTGCGTCCGAGTTGGTCGGCGCGGGGCCGGCTCCGATCCCCGTCGCATGGGAGGACGGCAAGGCGAGGGATTTCGTGCTCGACAACGGCATGGAGGTGGTCGTCATTCCCAACCACCGGGCGCCGATCGTCACCCACATGGTGTGGTACAAGATCGGCAGCGCCGACGAGCCGCCGGGCAAATCCGGCATCGCCCATTTCTTCGAGCATCTGATGTTCAAGGCGACGACCAACCATGCGGGCGGCGAATTCGACCGCGCAGTGTTCGAGATCGGCGGCTCCAACAACGCCTTCACCTCCTCCGACTACACCGCCTTCTATCAGACAGTGGCGCCGTCGGCGCTCGAGCTGATGATGAGCTTCGAGGCCGACCGAATGCGAAACCTCATCCTGACCGACGATGTCGTCAAGACCGAGCGCGATGTGGTCATCGAGGAGCGCCGCTCAAGCACCGACACCAACCCGCAGGACGTTCTCCATGAGGAGATCGACGCGACGCTGTGGCAGAACCACCCCTATCGCATCCCGATCATCGGCTGGATGTAGGAGATCGAGCAGCTGAACCGCGTCGACGCCACCGTCTTCTATGAAAAGTACTACTGGCCCAACAACTCCGTGCTGATCGTGGCCGGCGATGTCGAACCGGACACGGTGCGGGCGCTGGCCGAAAAGACCTATGGCAAGGTGGCGCGCGGACCTGACCTGCCGCCGCGCATCCGGCCGGTTGAGCCCGAGCAGAACACCAGGCGCACCGTCACGCTCTCAGACGCCCGCGTCAGCGTGCCCAGTTTTTCGACGCAGTGGGTGGTGCCGTCCTACCACACCGCCAAGCCGGGCGAGGCCGAAGCGCTCGACCTGCTGGCCGAAATTCTCGGCGGCGGTAACCGCGGCCGGCTCTACCAGGCGCTCGCTGTCCAGCAAGGTATCGCTTCCAGCGCCCGCGTCTATTTCCAGGGCACTATGCTCGACGACACCAAGTTCGCCATCTATGGCGCACCGCGCGGCGATGCCAAGCTGGCTGATCTCGAAGCGGCGGCCGCTGCCGAAGTCGCCCGCATTGCCGAGGATGGTGTCAGCAACGAGGAACTAGGCAAGGCCAAGGACCACTATTTGCGCAATATGATCTTTGCGGAAGACAACCTGGACTGGCTCGCCAGCATCTACGGCTCGACGCTGGCCACCGGCGGTACCGTGAAGGATGTCGAGGAACGGCCGAATCGCATCCGCAAGGTTACCCCCGAGCAAATCAAAGCAGTTGCCGCCCGCTATCTCGCGTTCGACCGTTCGACCACGGGCTATCTCTTGCCCAAGACGCAGAATCAAGAGATGACGCTCGGCGCTCGGCCCCATGCTGCGATGAACATCCAGGAGGTGAAGTCCGAAAAGGGCATCATCGCCTGGCTGGTGGAGGACCACACAGTGGAAATCGTCAACATCGGCTTTGCCTTCAAGGGCGGCACCAAGCAGGACCCGGTCGGGAAGGAGGGGATGGCCAAACTGATGGCCGGCCTGTTCATCGAAGGCGCTGGCCATTACGACAGCGATGCCTTCCAGGTGAAGCTCGACCATGCCGGCGCCGAAATGAGTTTGGACGCGCAAAGCGACGACATCTACGGATCGGTGTGCATGCTTTCCAAAAAGCAGGACGCGGCGTTCGGCCTGCTTCGGCTCGCGCTGAACGCGCCGCGCTTCGAGCAGGGGCCGATCGATCGCGTCCGCGCCGAGATTGTCTCCCGCATCGTCGGCAGCGAGCGAGACCCTAACGCCATCGCTCAGCGCAAATGGCTGCGCGCGATCTATGGCGCGCATCCTTGTTCAAGGCTGGGAGAAGGCACAAAAGAGAGCCTGCCCGGCATCACGCCGTCCGACCTCCGCGCCTTCCACCAGGCCATTTTCGCTCGCGACGGGCTCCATATTGCCGTGGTGGGTGACATTGACGCGAACACGTTGAGGGAAAGGCTTGACCAGCTGTTTGGTGATTTGCCTGAGCAACAAACCCTCGTCCCCGTCTACGATGTCGCGCCGAAACTCGGTCAACTGGTGGAGGAGAACTACGACCTGCCGCAGACTTCGCTGACGTTGGCCTGGCCTGGCGTGAAGCCTAGCGCGCCGGATTTCTACGCGGCCGTGCTGCTGAACGACATCCTTGGCGGCTCATACTTGACTTCCCGCCTTTACGAGGAGGTACGTCAAAAACGCGGCCTTGCCTATCACGTCAGCTCTGAACTAACCCTTGACTCGCTTCTGGTTACGACAGAGACACGCTCGGACTGCGCTGCCCAAACACTGAGCATCGTGCGAGATGTGGTAAAGCAGATGGCGCAGCAAGGACCGACCGGGGCCGAGCTCAAGGCGGCGAAGAAGCACCTGATCGGCGCCTATGCCATCGACCAACTGGGCTCGACCCGCTCGATTGCAGACCGGCTCCTGGATTTGCAGATTCACAAGGCTGACGTCGACTACAACCAGCGTCGCGCCCGCAGCATCGGTCGGGTGACGCTCAAACAGGTCAAGGCGGCGGCCAAAAAGCTGCTTTCGGCCGAGCCCGCCATTTTGGTGGTCGGCCCGCCGCTGGGCGGCAAGGATGAGTAAAGAAACTCATCTCACCTTCCTTCTTCATCGGGGCTTCTCGTGGGAAGAGCGAATGTGGAGGCCCGTGGGCCAAGCAGATCATGCAGACGCGCGGAGTCGTTTTCGCCGACCTTGGGCGGCATTGGCGGTCCGGCGGCCTCTCGCCGAAATGGCGCTCCTCAGCATGTATGCCGCCTTTTTGCAGAATTCAGTCGCATGCCACCAGCAGGCATGGTGGATGAAGCAAACATCCGACTGCTTAATCCATCAATTGATGAACCGCGGGCACTCAAACTAACGAAACTGCTGTCTTTTCATCGGGCTAGCGTGGTCTACCAGCTGCTTTGCCGAGGCCCTACGACGAACCCACTGGTGCAGAATACACACTGACGGCCTGTCGACCTGGATGTTCGCTGCGTTGAGGAGGAATCCGGTATTGCCCCTGTGCCTGCCGATGATCCGCCGTCTGAAATCCCCGCACCTGTTTGGAGCCATCGACCGCCTGCCGGCACTCGGCAGACCAGTTGGCAATAAGACGTTCGAGGTCGTCAATCCGTCGACCGGCGAAGTTTTGGCAGAGCTTCCCGATATGGGCGTGGAGGAGACACGTGCTGCGGTAGACAAGGCCTATGTTGCGCAGTCGGGATGGGCCGCGTTGACGGCCCGAGAACGTAGCGACGTTCTTTGGCGATGGCATCAGCTGATCATCGACCATGCAGGCGATCTCGCCGCGATTCTGACTGCGGAAATGGGCAAGCCGCTTGCCGAAGCCATTTCAGAGGTATCGCATGCGGCGGCGTATCTGCAATGGTATGCCGAGGAGGCCAATCGCGTCTATGGCGAGACGATCTCGGCACCCTCGACAGACCGCCGAATGCTAGTGATCAAGCAGCCCATCGGCGTTGTTGGCACGATCACGCCATGGAATTTCCCGGCCTCCATGGTGGCGCGCAAAATCTCGCCGGCCTTGGCTGCGGGCTGCACAATCGTGCTCAAGCCCGCTGAACAGACGCCGCTCGTGGCTGGCGCAATGTTCGCCCTCGCCCATCAGGCCGGCTTTCCCGATGGCGTGGTCAACCTGATCTATGCGTCCGAAGGTGATCGCGTGGGCCGTGAACTCTGCACCAATTCCAAGATTCGAAAGATCAGCTTCACCGGTTCGACCGAGGTCGGACGGCTGCTGATGCGTCAGTGCTCTGACCAGATCAAGAAGGTCAGCCTTGAACTCGGCGGCAATGCACCTTTCATCATCTTCGATGATGCCGACATTGACGGTGCTGTTGACGGTGCGGTCCAGGCGAAGTTCCGCAATGCCGGCCAGACCTGCGTTTCCGCGAACCGCATTTACGTCCAATCGAGCGTTCACGATGAGTTCGTCAAGAAATTCGTGGAAAGAATCCGGCACTTGTCGGTTGGCGACGGATTCGATGCCGGAGTGGACATCGGACCGCTCATCGACAAGCATGCTCTGGCCAAGATCGAGTCTCACATCGCAGATGCCATTGCGAAAGGCGGCACAATACGATGCGGCGGCCAGCGTATCGGCAAGAATGGCACGTTTTTCGAACCCACGGTCCTCACCGAGATTTCCAGCGTCATGGCAGTCGCGCAAGAGGAGACATTCGGGCCGCTCGCGCCGATCATTCGCTTCAACGATGCGGATCAGGTCGTGCGCGAGGCCAATGACACGATCTACGGCCTCGCCGCATACTTCTATGCCTCAAACCTGAAGCGGGTCTGGCGTGTGGCAGAGGCTCTGGAATATGGCATGGTTGGCATCAACACGGGACGCATGTCCTCGGAGGCGGCACCGTTTGGCGGGATCAAACAATCCGGCATCGGGCGGGAGGGTTCCCGTCATGGCCTCGAGGACTATCTGGAAATGAAATATCTTTGCATGGGCGGGATTTGAAACCTGCTGCACTGTCTCTCCGCCCCACCGGGGGGCGGCCTGCGGTCAATGCCGCCACCTAATTGGAAGTTCCAAACGCCGTTGACCTGAAACACGGATGCCCGGCAGGAGACTGAGCTCGCTGCCGGGCCGGACATGCCTTGGGAGGGCATAAGTCAGCGCTCCTAGGGCCGATGGGCCACTCAGTTCGTGCGCCTTTTGCCGATTGCGTTGCATGTGCCGTGCCAAGCCAAAAAGCATTGATAAACCGCCGATGGATCAGCTTTTGCCCTGTTGCGCATTCTACATTGTGGGATATGCGACAATGCCCAAGCGGTTGAATCGTCGTGTTGCAGACCCCCAGACGGGTCATGACTGCTATTCTTAGGACAGTGCGCAGCAAGCCGCTACTCGCTGCACTCCAGGCACACCATTTCCATAATCAAGCGGTGGGTGCTATGTCTGACCGAGCTGTCGACCAGGGAACGGTGTGAGGCCTCAAATCCCTCCATATTGTTGCACCCGCCGGTCCAACAGGACTGCAGGTCCGGACTCAAAGGATCTTGGCTGCTATGGCGACATTGCGGTGCACGCCGCTTTCCGACCAATGATGTGCGTCCAGGTCGAGGCCGGCCCTAATGAACCACCCTCGCCCATCTCATTTCGGCATCGACAAGCTAGACCAGAGCGCACTTGCAAGGCGCCATGCAGTCCTGTCGGCGGGCGAACTGTTGGTGACGGGTACAGCTGCGAGCGAACGTTCATCCACCGACGCACAGCGCGGACTGTCGCTTTTCAAATTAGGAAATCTCTGTAGCCACCATTCATGAGCGCGCGGCCACGCGAGACGGCCCGACGGATGCGGTCGCGCAGATGATCGCGAGGATCCGCCCAGTCGGCATGGACGCGCCGTTGACCGATGAGAACTTCGGCGAGCTCGCGATGAGGTGCTCCGGCGAGCGAACCGTCGAGCGCACGAAGAACGAAGGACAAACGGACGCCGCGCTTTTCCGGCGCAAACAAGCGGGGGGGCAACTGTTGCCCTAGACTGAGAGCATTGAGGCACTCCAGTCCCCTCAGTCGATGCTTTAAAAGCACCGCGGGCCAGATGGCTTGCGTATGCAGGCAAACAGGGTGGAGGATATTCGCGCCCGAGACGGCGAGCTGCAGCGCGTGGTCCGCATTGCGAAGAAGAACATGCTGGCTCTTGTCGGGCGCCAGCAGGACGGTTGCACGACAGGGCAATGCCGAGAGTTCGAACGGCGGTGTCGGCGACGAGGCAGGCAACCGTTCCGCAATGACCGGCAGCACATGGACGCACCAGAGCGGACACCAGAATACGACCGAAGCGCGGCCACAAGACTCCGCGAAACAGAACACCCCAGCGTGACAGGTCGCCGGCCGACGCGACCATATCGAGAAAGGATTGGAGAGACCAAGTCTTGCAATGCTGGCGCGCAGCGGTCAGATCGCGCTGGAACGCTGGATTGCGGCGTAAGAACTCCCAAGCCCATTCCCGCAGCGTCAGGCCAGCGGTGTAGTCGTATGATCTTTCATCCCGCCAATCGGCCTGATCCGCGCCAGTCAGGAGATTCATGACTGACATCCCCTGCCCGCGCCTGCGTGCGTCGAAACATTATGCCACTTCGCAAAGCATCGGCGAAGGCAGCAGACGTCGAAGACCCCGTTTCGTTGAAGCGTCAGCCATCGCCACTGTCGGCGACAGAAGATGTGCCCAAATTGCCACCAGACCGTCGAACGGGCACAGCGACGGCCAGCGCGACCTGGAATTGATTCCGTAACGGTCATCGGCTCCTGCGTCGCGATCCAGACGTCCCTTGAAGGCGCAGTAGCGCGGCAGTGGATCGCACGCTGCTTGTCGGCAAGTTGTCGTAGCGGCGGCGCCATAGGCACGGTCATCGGAGGGTCTCCTGCGGCAAGTTTTCGCCATTGGAGGCCAATCTCCCCGCTAGGGCAGCCTGTGCAGTTGCACAGGTGAAGCGGATCAATCAGGGGGAGCCATGGCGGAAACTGGATGATGACGGCTTGAGGAGAGCGGCGTATCGAGGCGGGTGATGAAGCCTGCCAGTACCTCTCAAGGAGAGTGATACGCCATGAACGAGACTATCAACACATTGTTCGCCTTTCGTCAGCCCGACGAAATCGATGATACCCCGACGGATGTACTTCGCAGCGGCGCGCGCAAATTGCTTGCGCATGCGATCGAGATGGAGGCCGAGGCGTATGCCAAGGCGGTCGACTGCCTGACGAAAGATCAGAATGCGTCGCTGGCGCTCTACGATTTCCCCGCCGAACACTGGGATCATCTGCGAACGTCCAATCCCATCGAAAGCGTCTTTGCAACCGTTCGCCATCGCACGGTGCGTAGCAAGGGCTCGCTATCCTGGAAAATCGCCCAGCTGATGGTCTTCAAGCTGGTCATTGCCGCGGCCAGGAGGTGGCACGATTGAAAGGACAAAATCAGTTGCCGAAACTCATCGCAGGTGCCAGGTTCCTGGACGGAATCGAGGTCATCGAAACGAAGCCGCAGAGCGCCGCTTGATCAGCCTCGTCACCCAAATTCCAGCATAGCTCCATCGGAACTGCCAGCCTTCCTTGCCGATCAGGCGCATATCAGCGCTGACGATACCGAGGACGGCGATGGCGGTCACCTCCAGGCCGCCGAGTAACGACCCTCAAAACACCGCACTGGTCGAGGCCAGCCTGAACCGGTATCTTGTGCCTGCCCTCGGGAGTCGCTCTATCCACCATGTGATCGACACCGACATTGCTAACATCACCAAGAAGATCGTCGCCGGGGGTCACCCGCAAGCGGCTAACACGGCCTTCTGGTGTATGCGGGCATTTTTCAACTGGTGTCGCAAACCGCCGCAACGGCTCATCGCGGTTTCCAACGCGAGGGATTGGAAAATCCGGATCCGGCCCCGATCGTCAAGCGCAAGCGAGTGGTGAACGATGCCGAACTGGCGGCTATATGGACGGGCTGTGAGCCCGAACCGGGCGATATCGGCTATTCGTTCGGCTCCATCGTCAAGCTGCTCATTCTGACCGGACAGAGGCGTACGGAAGTTGCCGCGATGCGTTGGTCCTCAACCTTGAAGCCGGAACATGGAACTATCGGGTGACCGCACGAAGAACGAAGAGCCTACGCTTATTCCGCTGTCCACACTGGCGGTGTCGGTCCCCCAGTCGGTACCGAAGACCAATGACACGTTTTTTTCCCTGCGAGGGGCAACGAAAGAAGCCACTTCTCAGGCTACGCGAAGGGCAAGAAGGCTCTAGACGGCAAGGTCAATACTGACGGGGTGGCTTTGGAGAACTGGACCCTTCACGATCTGCGCAGGACGCTCGCGACAAATCTCGGCAGGCGGCAGGTATTGCCACACGTCATCGAGCACATAGTGAACACAAGGCGGCGTCCTTGACAGACATTGGCGAAATCTACAATCTCTATAGCAACGTCAAGGAGAAGCGCGAGGTGTTGCAGATGTGGTCAAATCACATCGAATGGCTGATCAAGCAGGCTGCGGATGACGCTCTGGCGGCGTAGCTG